>JAIYCA010000120.1 GCA_027488265.1 Planctomycetaceae bacterium | reverse complement strand
GGTGTGCCGTCGTTGTCGGTGTCGACGTCGGAAACGCCGCAACCGCACGCTCCTGCAGCGACTTTCGCTGGATCATTCGGGCAGCCGTCGTTGCAATCGGGCGTGCCGTCGCTGTCGGTGTCGACATCGGAAACGCCGCAGCCGCATGCGCCGGGCGCGATCTTCGCAGGATCATTCGGGCAACCGTCGTTGCAATCGGGCGTGCCGTCGTTGTCGGTGTCGACGTCGCTGACGCCGCAGCCACATGCGCCGGGCGAACTCTTGTTCGGATCGTTCGGACACGCATCCCAAAGCGCCGCGGTGAAGAACCCACCAGCCGCGATCTGCGTGAGATTCGAGATGCCCTCCGGCGCAACGGTTTGAAAGAAGAATGGCTGGCCCCAACAAACGGGCGTTCCATCACTCTTCAACGCAGTCGAGTGGAAGAAGCCAAGGGAGAGATCGATGACACCCGTGAGGTCGGGCGGCGTTTCGATCTGGCCGAAGTCGTTGAAGCCCCAGCAGACGACCGTGCCGTCGCTTTTCAGTGCTGCGGAGTGGTAGCCACCGGCGGCGACCTTCGTCACCGACGCGAGTGTGGGTGGCGGTGTGCACTGGTCGGAGCCATCTTCACCGAAGCACGCGACCGTGCCATCGGTGCGAAGTGCGACTGTATGCAGTTCACCAGCGGCAACGGAACTCGCGACGAGTCCGGCGGGCGGCGTGCATTGACCGTAGGTGTTCGAACCCCAGCACACGACAGCACCGTTCACACGCACCGCGGCCGAGTGTCGTCCGCCACCTGCGATCGCGATGGCGTCGTTCAACCCAACGGGCACGTTGCGTTGCCCGAACGCATTCGAGCCCCACGCAATGACAGAGCCGTTGGCGCGAATTCCGAGCGAGTGCGCATCGCCCGCAGCGATCGCAATGAAGTCGCTGATCCCCGCGGGCGGGGTCGCTTGGCCAAAGGTGTTGTCGCCCCAGCACGCGACCACGCCGTTCTGTTGAAGCGCGAGTCCGTGTCGACCACCCGACGCGATCGACTTCAACGCGCCGAGTCCGGTCGGCACGCGCCATTCGCCTTCGGTGTTGTTTCCCCAAACCGCAATCTCTGTTTCACGCACGGTGATCGAGCCGCTGCCAGTTCCACCGTCGTAGCCGCCGATGCGGATGAAGTAGGTCGTGCCAGCGCTGACTTGGAAATCGCGAATCTCGGAGACGCCGAATTGGCAACCGGAGAAGTCGTAGGAATCACCGTTGCATGCGAGATAGTTGAGGTTGCCGCAGGTGCCCGAGTAGAGCGCAATCGACGTGTCGTATGAAGCCTCATCGCACGTTGTGAAGGTCGCGATGCCATCGGCGAGTGGTGTGTACGCAAACCAAACGTCGGGGCTGTTGTTCCACTCGAGGAAGTAACCCTTGCAGAGCGCATCACTCGGTGGATTAGGGCTCGGAGTCGCCGTGGTGGTGGTGAAGGACGCGGGAACGCCGTTCAGAAGGGGAATCGCGGTCGCGCATTCATCCTGCGCGCTTGCAAGTGTCGCGTGCGACAGCGACAGCGCGACGGCCGATGCAATTCCCACACGAACGCTGTGTCGAGCGAACCCCATGCAATTCCATTTCAGTGTGCGCCGGCGACAAGATGCGAGCGCACGCCGCGCTTCCCGTGAACGTCAATACTGCCACAAGACCGCATTGGAAGAAGCATGGATTGTTCAAGAAACACGAGATGTTTTTGTTGGTATCTCGTGGAGCCATTACCGGACGATTGTTTGAGTCCTTCGGAAGCGCAACCCTGTGCGCTTACCGCGCGAGAAACTCTTCCGCGGTGCCCGCGAGCATGCGCGCGCGCGTGGCGGCATCGAGGCCCGGCATCGCTTTGATGAGCGTGCCCGCGACGTGTTCGCCGAGCGGGAACGGGTAATCGCTGCCGAGTGCGAGGCGATCGGCGCCGACGGCATCGATCAGGAATCGCAGCGCCGCCTCGTCGTGGACGAGCGTGTCGAAGTAGAAGCGCCGCAACTGCGCGCGCGGACTCACGGCGCAATCAACCGCGCAAAGATCGGGCCGTTCGCGGAAACCATGCTCAATGCGGCCGATCGTAAACGCGAGGCTTCCGCCACCGTGGGCGAGACAAACCTTGAGCGAAGGCAGCCGCTCAAGCACGCCTCCCATCATGAGTGAGCATGCGGCGCGCGCGGTTTCCGCAGGCATGCCGACAAGCCACGGCAACCAGTACTTCGGCGTCGAGGCTTGGCCGAGCATGTTCCACGGATGAATGAAGACGGCGGCGCCACGACGGGCACAGTGCTCGAAGAACGGAAAGAGTCGCGCGTCGTCGAGGTTGAGTTCCTGCGCAACGCCGTCGCGGACGACGTTGATGTTCGAACCGATCTCGACACCCGCGAGGCCGAGTTCGTCGAGCGCGCGATCAAGCTCGCGGCAGGCGAGGTTCGTGTCTTGCAGCGGCACGGTCGCGAGGCCGCGGAAGCGCGTTGGATGCGCCCGCACGGTTTCCGCGATGTGGTCGTTCAAATGCTGCGCGAGTTCGAGCGCCGCCGCGGCAGGTTGGTGATACGAGAACATCACCGGCACAGTCGAAAGCACCTGAACATCCACCGCATGCGCATCCATCTCCTCGATGCGGACGCGCGGATCAAAGCAGTTCGCCTCGATATCTCGAAAGTGCCGCCCGTCGATCGTGAGCCGTGCGCACATGCAGCCTGAGCGCGCTTCGCCGAAATGTTCGATCGCAAGCCAACCGCGAGTTTCAGCCTTTCGCGCAAGATCGGGCCACGATCGCGGCAAGATGTGCGTGTGCAGGTCGATGGTGCGCATCTGCGCAGCGTAGCCCAAGCCATTTGAAACGACATATGGCGCTGGTGGCATCCGCGAGTAGGCGCTCGTGCCCGGCGCGTTGGGCGATCGCGTCGGTTG
>JAIYCA010000022.1 GCA_027488265.1 Planctomycetaceae bacterium | reverse complement strand
GTATCAGGCCGGTGCCATCACCGAGCGTGAGCGTCACAACCGGCTCCTCGACCTCTGGCAGCAGTGCCGCGCGGAAGTCACCGCGAAGCTCGTCGACGCCCTCAAGAAGGACCGTCGCGATGTGAATGGTGCGGAAACCTCGATCGAGAAGGTCGAAGGCGCGAAGTACCTCAACCCCGTGTATCTCTTCTCTGACTCGGGCGCACGTGGTAACGTCAGCCAGATGCAGCAGCTCGCTGGTATGCGCGGCCTAATGGCCAAGCCCAGCGGCGAAATCATCGAGACGCCGATCCGCGCGAACTTCCGCGAAGGTCTGTCGATGCTCGAGTACTTCTCCTCGACGCACGGCGCACGTAAGGGTCTCGCCGATACCGCGCTCAAGACCGCAGACTCCGGTTACCTCACGCGCAAGCTCTGCGACGTGGCGCAATCGGTCGTCGTCCTCGAAGACGACTGCGGCGTGCCGAGCGGCATCCCGAAGAAGGCGATCTACAAGGGTGAAGAAGTCGACGTTCCTCTCCGCGACATCGTGCGCGGCCGAACGAGCGTCGAAACAATCATCAACCCGATCACCGACGAAGTCATCATCAAGCGCAACGAAATCATCACCGATAACATCGCGCGCAAGATCGAAGATCTCGGCCTCACGAGCGTCTACGTTCGTTCGCCACTCACCTGCCAGACCGCCCGCGGCGTGTGCGCGAAGTGCTACGGCCAAGACATGTCGACGGGTAAGCCTGTCGAAATCGGCATGGCCGTTGGCATCATCGCGGCGCAGTCGATCGGTGAACCAGGTACGCAGCTCACCATGCGTACCTTCCACACCGGTGGTATCGCGGCGCGCGGCATTCTCGACAACTCGTACAAGTCGGCGTTCGGCGGTACCGTCGTGCTGCGCGACTGTATGGAAGTCGAAGTTGCGCACGAAGACGGCACGAAGACGATCGTTGCGCTCAAGCGTAACGGTGAAATCCTCGTCAACGATCCGCACGGCCGCGAACTCGAGAAGTTCAAGGTTCCGTACGGCGCGCAACTCTTCGCGAAGTCGGGCGATGTGGTGAAGAAGGGCGCCGTGCTCTGCGAATGGCAGCCGCACGCAACGCCGATTCTCGCCGAGAAGTCCGGTACCGTCCGCTTCAAGGACCTCGTTGAAGACGTCACCTTCCGCATGGACACCAAGAAGGGTGCGGGCGAGACGGCTGAGATGATCGTCATCGAGCACACGGGCGAGAAGCACCCACAGATCACGATCGAAGACGAGACTGGCAACATTCTCGACTTCCACCACCTTCCTGCGAAGGCACGTATCGAAGTCAAGGACGGTCAGAAGATCGCCCAAGGCCAGATGCTTGCTCGTCAGCCGAAGGAAGCTGCGCGCTCCGCCGACATCGTCGGTGGTCTCCCCCGCGTCACCGAAATCTTCGAAGCGCGTATTCCGAAGGACCCGGCTGTCATGGCCGAAATCTCGGGTCGCGTGGAACTGCACTCGGACAAGCGCAAGGGCAAGATGACGATTCGCGTCGTCAGCGATGCAGGTCTTGAGCACGATCACCACGTGCCACAAGGCAAGGCGCTGCTCGTCCACACGGGCGACCGTATCGACGCAGGCGATGCACTCACCGAAGGACCGCACATCCCCGCGGACATCCTCCGCATCAAGGGTGAAGACGCGCTGTACGTCTACATGCTTGATGAAGTGCAGAACGTGTACCGCGCGCAGGGCGTGCCCATCTCCGACAAGCACATCGAGGTCATCCTCCGTCAGATGCTATCGAAGGTGCGCGTCTCGAACCAAGGCGACACGGATCTCCTCCCGAACGAGGTCGTCGACAAGTTCGTCTTCCGCGACGTCAACGACGCGTTGGCGCGCAAGATGCGCGTCGAAGACGCGGGCGGCACGAGCCTCCCAGTCGGTTCGCTCGTCGACAAGGACGAGATCCGCGAAGCCAACGTGCTTGCGGAAGCCGAAGGCAAGTCTCCGTGCAAGACCAAGAAGCCACGTCCCGCGACTGCGAAGACGCTGCTCCTCGGTATCACGAAGGCATCGCTCCAAGCCGAGAGCTTCCTCTCGGGTGCGAGCTTCCAAGAGACCACCAAGGTGCTCACCGAAGCGGCGCTCAAGGGCGCCGTCGACGGGCTCCTCGGCCTCAAGGAAAACGTGCTCCTCGGACACCTCATCCCCGCAGGTACGGGCTTCGAGGCGTACTCCAAGGCGAAGGTCAAGCGACTCGTCGATGTCTCGGAGTTCGATGACGAAGCGCAAGCCGCGATGTTTGACGAGGCTGCGATGGAAGCTGAAGCACTCGGCGCTGAGCGCCGCGGCGGCGGCCCAGTCACGACCGTCAAGGATCGCCTTCAGAGCCAAGCTTCTGGGCAAGACGCGATGATCGGTGAAAGCCTTCCAGACGGGCTCTGATCTGAGCGACGTCGGCCGAGTTTGAAACCAATTGAACGAAACACCACGGCCCAGCTCGCGCTGGGCCGTGGTGCTTTTCCGTGGTGCTCTTTGGGTGGTGGTTACGTGCATTCGTCATTCTCGCGTTCGCCGCTGCGGCGGCTCACTTTGGTGTGGCCAACGAGAAAGCGAGCGAAAGCGGGCACGTGAAGCGCAGCTTCACCAGCCCGCCAGTCGCGAGC
>JAIYCA010000305.1 GCA_027488265.1 Planctomycetaceae bacterium | reverse complement strand
GCCAAACAGAAAAGCCACGCGCAGTTGCGCATGGCCGGTTCAGTGCCTGCGGACATCACCGCAGGTGGTTCCATCGTGCCGAATGGTCAAGCCATCACGGTCGCAGGAAGCCTCCGGGGATGTCGAACGACTGCCGTGCGAGGCTCATGCTTTGGTGCATGCCTCGGGGCAAACTGTGACGCGCAGTCTTGGAAGACAACTTGGGATACAACTCGTGCGCAAACGTCGGTCGCGGACGACTTTGTCGCCACGCCGACGAAAGGCACGCGAAGCATCCAAAGCTTCGCGTCACGCTCGGGCTAGACCGGAGATGAGACCTTTCAGGCCTCATCGCAGGAATCCAGCCCGAACGGTCCTACCGCTTGACGGATCACGGGGGGTTGAGTCACCGGGAATCGAAAGCATTGGGACACGCCGTTCGGTCGCAAGCCGGTCTGAAACCGGACATCGAAACTCCCCTCCCATTGCAACAAACGCTCCGAGAGGGGCTTGGAAGATATCGCTCCCGCATCAAAAGGTCAACGCAACGTCGGTTGCGTATCGGCGAGAGGACGAAGTTTGTGCAATCCTCACGGGGCGACGGCGGTATTCGCGGCCACGGTTGCGGCCGCAATCCGAACTGCACTCACTGCCCGCTTCCGCTGCCGAGATCGATGCGCTCCGTCGGGGAGACCGCACGGTCGATTCGCAACGCGCGATTGCCGCGGAACTGCCCGATCTGCGCGAGGAACTTCGCCTTTCCTTCGACACCGAGCACCGCTGGCGACGTGGCTGGGCGGCTCGTCACGATGAGGTCCCCCACTTCGAGCGCACGGAGTTCAGCGAGGGAAATCGTTGTCGTTGCGAGAGTTGCGTCGAGTTCAACCCGCGCACCCGAGAGTCCACCGGCGATCCGTTCCGCCGTGCCACCTTCGCCGTGGTTCTTGCCCGTCACGAACCAGCTTTGCGCCGAGAGATCCTCGATCAGCGGCTCAATCGCGTTGTATGGGATGCAGAGCGCCATCGAACCTGCCCGATTCGTCAACTTCACTTCGAAGCCGATAACGACGACGACTTCGTTCGGCGGGACGATCTGCACGAGCTGCGGGTTCGACTCCATTTCGCCGAGCGAGAAATCGATCTTTCGAATGCCCGCCCACGCCTCGGACAGCGCCGCCATGCCACGAACGAGGATCTTCTGCAAGAGTTTCGTCTCGATCAGCGTCATCGGCCGCTGCGGGACAAAGAGTTCTTTGTTCGAGCCGCCGAGCAGGCGGTCGATGATCGGGTAGAGCACGAGTGGCGAAACTTCGAGGCAGATCTGACCCTCGAGCGGCGGGCAGCGGACGAGGTTGAAACTCGTGGGGTTTGGCAGTCCAGAGATGAACTCTTGGTAGGTCATCTGCGTCGCACTTGAAACGCGGACTTCCACGATCGTGCGCAGGAATCCCGAGAGCGATGCGCCGAAGTTCCGAGCGAACGTCTCGTGCAGCATCTCGAGCGCACGCATCTGATCCTTCGAGATGCGCTCAGGTCGCTTGAAGTCGTATGGGCAGATCTCGACCTTCTCGCGATCGCGCCGAGCACGCGAGAAGATCTGCGTTGGCGGTGCCTCCATCGCGGGTGCAGGCTCGCTCGCAGCGTTGAGCAGCGCGTCGATATCGGATTGATTGAGTACTTCGGTGCCGGCCATATTTCGTCCTGAAATGGGCCCTCAATTTGGAGGCCGCGCGCGACGGGAACTTCATTGCGAGACCCCAAGCTCCGCCGGAGGTCGGCACGTCGCACGCACGGTGCGATATCGGCGGCCCCCACCTCACCCCGTGAAATTCGCCTCACGCCGTAAAACCGGACGCGGAGATCCGAATCGACCCGTCACGAAGTACTCCGCTTCGCGCTCGTTCGCATGCAGTCGGCAACGGAACCGTCCATGGCCCGTAGGATGCCCGCCCCATGCGCAACCTGAGAACCATCGAGACCGCGCTGGTCTTTCCCCTTTCGCCGTTCCATCGCGCGATTCATCGACGGCGTTCTAGTTTCACGCTCATGCTCCGCACGATGCTCCACTCGATTCTTCGTGGCCGAAACGCGGCCGTGGCCGTCCTCACGATCGCCGCGCTGACGCTCCTCGTGGCGCCGAGCGCGAGTTATGCCCTCGCCCAGAACCCCCCGAAGTTCCCCGGTGTGCCCGGCCTCGGGGGAGGAATTGGTGGCGGAATTGGTGGAGGCGGTGCGTTTGGCAAGAACGCCGCCGAAGACGAGCCCCTCTTCAACGACTCACGCGATCAGGTCGAAACGCGACTCGTGCTTGCACAGGACAAAGCCGCACCTGGCGGCGACCTCCCGATCGCGATCGAGATGAAGTTGAAGTCGGGTTACCACGTCTGGACTGGCCCAACGCCGCCAGCCCCTGGCCTCGTTGTGTGGGATGGTGCGATTCGCACCGAAGTCATTCTCAACCCGAAGGAAGGTGCCGACGGCGCAATCACGAGCGCACCGATCGACGGCATCGATTTCAACACGGCCTTCATCCAGTGGCCCGAACAACACGGATACGACACCGACGTTGGCGAAGGCAAAAAGAAGTATGCGGTGTACGAAGGCACGCCGGTCGTCTTCATTCCGCTTTCGGTGAAGAGCGATGCGAAGCCCGGCATCGTTGAAATCCCAGTGCGCGTGACGTTTCAAGCGTGCGACGCCGTTGGATGCAGCCGCCCTGCCGATGTGGATCTCGTCGCTCGCATTGAGATCGTGGCGAACGCTTCCGCAAGCGAACCGAATGCAGCGTTTGTTGCGTTCGATCCGCCATTTGATCCAACCGTCTACGGACGCATTCGCTCGGGCGAGAAGCCCACGGAACTCCTTGAGTTTCCGATCTTCTCGTACAAGTTCTCGATTGATCCGAACGGTCTCGGCTTCCTGTTGTTGCTCGTCGTCGCCGCGTTGGGTGGAGCACTGCTCAACTTCACTCCGTGCGTGTTGCCCGTGATTCCGCTGAAAATCATGGGGCTTTCGCAAGCTGCGCAAGGCAGCCGCGCCAAGTGCTTCTCGCTCGGCTTCGTGATGTCGCTCGGCGTGATTGCGTTCTGGCTTGCGCTCGGCGTGATGATTGCGTTCGTGAAGGGATTCACCAGCACGAATCAACTCTTCCAAACGCCCGCGTTCACGATCGGTGTCGGCGTGGTGATCGCCGTGATGGCGATCGGCATGGCAGGATTCTTCTCGCTGAAGTTGCCCGACTGGGTCTACATGGTCGAGGCGAAGCACGATAGCTACAGCGGATCGTTCTTCTTCGGCATCATGACCGCGGTGCTCTCGACGCCGTGCACGGCACCTCTGATGGGCACCGCCGTCGCGTGGGCAACAACGCAAGGACCAACGACAATTCTCACGGTTTTCGGCGCGGTTGGAACGGGTATGGCGATCCCCTACCTCGTCCTCTCCGCAAATCCCTCGTGGATTGAGAAGATGCCGCGCACGGGTCCCGCGAGCGATCTCATCAAGCAAGTCATGGGACTGCTGCTCCTCGCTGCCGCCGCGTACTTCATCGGCGCAGGCGTCGCCGGCGTACTCGTCGCACCACCCGAACCACCGAGCCATCTCTACTGGTGGTTTGTTTCGATCCTCGGCGCAAGCGCGGGTGGATGGCTTGTGATTCGCACGATCGCGCTCACGAAAAAGCCTTTGAATCGCGTGGTATTCGGCGGTTTGGGAACGTTCGTACTCGTAGTGAGCGTCTTGATTGGACTTTCGCAAACTGCGAAGGGACCCGTCGACTGGACCTACTACACACCTGAACGTCTGGAGGCCGCGCAGAAGGAAGGCAAGGTTGTGGTTGTCGATTTCACCGCGGAATGGTGCGCCAACTGCAAGACGCTTGAAGCGCTTGTTCTCAACACGCCTGCAGTTTCGAAGGAACTGAACGCGGATGACGTCGAGTCGATCAAGGTCGATCTCACGGGCAACAATGTCGCTGGAAACGCGCTTCTCAAAGCGTCGAATCGCGTGACGATTCCACTGCTCCTCGTCTACGGCCGCGACGGTTCGCTCGTGATGAATTCCACGGAGTACACACCTGCACAGGTGCTCGCGGCGATCGAAGAAGCGCGCGGAAAGGCGAAGTCCGGTGGTTGAGACATTCCTCTACTCGGTTCGCTCGACTTTCACGAACGCGGAGGTGCGTGCGGAGTTCCTCGCATGGCTGCGCGACGGACACCTCGCGGATGTTGTTCGCGCGGGTGCGCTTGATGCGGAAATCGTCGAGTTTGAACTCGCAACGGACGCGCCAGCAGGCGCGATTCCCGATGTCGAAACGCGGTACCACTTCGCATCGCGCGCAGCATTCGACGCCTACGCGAACGGCCCCGCGATTCCGTTGCGTGCCGAGGGCATGGCAAAGTTTCCAGCGTCACGCGGCATCGTCATGACGCGTGGTTTCGCGCGATCAACGCTGCGCATCTCGAGCGTCTGACGGACTGCGCGCGCTATGACTCCCAGCAGGATTCGCAGCGGCACTCGGTTCGGAACTCGGATCAGATCTCGAATCTGAATATGGATCGGCGTTCGTGCCGAGTTTCTGTTGAAGGAGCGCAAGTTCGCGCGGTGAGAGTTGTGCGAGCGGATCGAGCGCGAGCTTGGCGTTGACGACGTACGCGCGTTCATAGGCCTCGCGCGGATCGTCGATCTCCGACGCGACAGAATTCATGCCATCAGCCTCGAGCGCGGCACGCACGATTTCGCGTGCTTCGCCGAGTGCTATCCAGCGTCGTGGGTTCTTCGGAAATCTCTCCGCTCCTCGCGCAACAACATTGAGCAGTGTGAACACGTTCCAGCGTTCGTCAGGATCTCGGAGTTCGCCCTCAGATGCCGAAGCTCCCTCGGACGACGCACCGTCGGCGAAGGCCCTGCGGATCGACGCAAGCGCGACATCCGCACGCAGTGCATCCGACTTCGACCCGCGCAGCTGCCGTCGCCACGCGATCTTCTGCGCGAGTTCAAGCGCGGCGAGTTCGCGTACGCCGACGTGGTCAGCCGGATCTTTCGCCTCCGCCCGCGCGACCTGAGCGGCCGCAAGCGCCTGCGCAACCGCCGCCTCGAGTTCGAAGCGCGACCACGCGTAGTCCCCCGCACTGAGTTGCCGCGCGGCGTCCATGCGGAGGTCGTACTCTCGCGCAGAATCTCTTGCGCTCGAGTCGGCGGCGAGTACACCGAGTTGAGCCGCGACGTTTGCCACACGCGATCCGCGCGAGAGATCCTGCGCCAATCCGATCGACATCGAGAGGAGTGCGAGGACTCCAAGCACCGCGATCGAAAGGCCATTCGAGAGACGGTTCAAGCAACCTGTCGAAGCCGACAACGCGAACGAACGAGCTGGCGCGCGATCAGCCGCGAGCTTGGTGGACGCACCAACCGGAAGATCCGTCGCGCACGCGAGGAACGCGAGCGCAAGGACGCACGATCCTGGCATCCACGCGACGGTTTCGATCTGCGCATGAACGAGCACCAACACGCCGATCGCGAAAGCGACCGCGCGCAGCGCGAGTCCCGAGATCACCGCGGCAGCGTGCGCGGCGCACATCGCGAGTAACGCGAACGCGAAGACGCCGAGGAGCCGCGTGACCACCCAGTACGCATCAACGATCGGTGATTCGACGGTCGACGCGAGCGCGGTGCCGAACACTCCGCAACCGATCGCGACAAACACCGCCGTTCGTCGCACACGAAGTGCTTCCGCGTCCGCGAGCACCGAGTCGTTGTGCGTCACTCGCGCGGGCCAAAATGCCGCGAAAACTAGGGCGATCCATGCGACTCCACTCACGCCAAACGCAACGAACCAGTCGAAAAAGATCGAGTGCAGGCTCTTCACATCTTCAGGGCAGTTCTCCGGTTTCGCGGCGTTGAAGAACTCCTGCACGCGGTCGGGGCCGCAGCCGAGAAGGAACCAGTCGGGATCCGACGCGATGCGCAGTCCTGCCTCGATGTAGTAGCCGCGGAAGAGCAGGCTCAGTTCGCCGATGCGTGTGCCAACGAGCCATCGAGCGCCGACGAGCGCGAGCATCATTCCGGCAAGCACGAGTGCCCAGCGCGCCGACGGCAACGTGTCGCGCGTACGAGCAACACGCAAAAGAACGATGAGCGCACCCGTCGCGATCACCGTCGCGCCGATCGCGCCCTTTCCGCCATTCACGAGAAGCAGTGCGCCGCATGCGCATGCCGCGAGCGCAAGGAGCAGCGTGTTTCCCGATTGCTGCATACGTCGCGCAAGGAACGCGAGCGCCGCAAATCCAACTGCGCCCACGCCCATCATCGTCGAGTAGGGATTCGAAAGGCCGAACCAACCCGTCGCTTCAGGCTGTCGAAGTCGTCGTTCGTAACTCTGCGCGATGCTTGAATCCCCGAGCCATCCGCGCGCCGCAAAGAACTCGTCGCGGGTCTTGTCAAAGTGTGCGACGGTCGCAGGGTGCTCGACAAGCACTTGCACCGCGCCGCGCACGGCAAGAAGCGCCGTCAACGCAAGCAATACGGAGAGTGCAATCGCCCGCATCGCGCGGTCACGCACGAGGTGCGCAAGCGCAACAAACGCGAAAATCGCCGCGATCCACGTATCACCGCGAAATCCGTTCTCCGCGACGACTCCCGTGCGCGCATGCAAGATCGCGACAGGGACCGGAAGCAGCGCGAGAAGCACAAGCCCAAGCCGAATGCCCCGCTTCGCGCGCCACTCGCCAATCAATGCCATCGCAGCGGACGCGAACAGCGCGAGATCGAGTATGTGCGACTTTGCCGCGCCAAGAACAAGCAACGGCATCGCATCGCGTGCTGGATCAACATCAGCGAACCAAACGTTCGGCTCGACCGAAACCATCGCACGCAGCGCGGCAATCGTGAGTATTCCCACGAGGCCAATCGTGCGCATCATGCGTCACGCTTCCTTCGCGAAACACTCGTTTCGAGCACCGCCATCACGGCAAAAATCCCAAGGAGTTGTAGCCCAACGAGCGCCGCTTGCCACGGACGCAAGAGACCAAGCCCGATCGCACTCATCGCGGTCACCGCAGTGAGAAGCCAAAGCACTCCGACCGCGCGGCGTTTCGAAAGGCCAAGTTCGACGAGTCGATGCGAGATGTGTTCGTGGCCACCAATGAACGGGCTTTTTCCGCGTGAAATGCGCCAAAGCGTGACGTAGACCCCGTCGTAGAGCGGAATCGCCAAGACGATCAGCGGCATGAAGACGCCGTACCACGCACTGCCGAGCGCGTAACCCGCATGATCGGTGTCGATGTACACGGTTCGAGCCGCGAGGGTCGCAAGCATGTACCCGATGAAAAGCGAGCCGCCATCACCCATGAAAATCCGCGCGGGCGCGACGTTGAAAACGAGAAAGCCCGCGAGTGCGCCGACGAGCAGCGCGAGCGTCGACGCGACGAACCACTGCGCTGTCAGCACTGTGGCCACCATGAATGCAAGCGCCGCGATCGCGGCGATGCCGCCCGCGAGACCATCCATGTTGTCGATGAAGTTCACCGCATTGACGACGACGATGATCCACGCGACTGTCAGAAGGACGCTCGCGATCTCGCCACCCGAAAACGGTGCGAGGAAGTTCGCGAGCAGTCGAACATCAGAGAAGAGCGTCGTGGCGAGTGCGATGCCGACTTGCAGAAAAAGTTTCGGCCACGCGCGCAACGCTCGACGGTCATCGACGAGCCCAACAAGATGCATCGCAAAGGCGCCAAGGAGAATCGTGATCCACGTACCGCGCGCAGACGAAATGCGCTCGAGATGGGGAGCGAGACTCGCAAATCGTTCGGCGACGAAATCAGGCGCGAACGTCGTCGCCGCGAGACCTGCGGCGAGCGGCCCCGCGACTGCCCAGAAAACGGCGATTCCGCCGATGTTCGGCACGCGGCGCAAGTCTTTCACGTGCCCCGCAACGCCCGGCGTATCGAGCGCTCCGACGCGATGCCCAAGCCGCACGAGTAGCCACGTCGCGGGAAGCGCGATGGCGAAACCAACGAGGAGAAGCGCGAGGACCGTGCCGAGCATCTCACGGTAAGGTACACGCGATGACTTCGCTTCGATCGGTCACGTTGTATTGCTCCAGTTCGCGCAGCCTCGATCCGCATTTTGCCGTGGCGGCAAGGGCCGCAGGCGAGTTGCTCGCGCGACGCGGGATCACGCTCGTCTATGGCGGCGGCGGACTTGGCTTGATGGGCGAAGCCGCACGTGCGTGCAAGGCTGCAGGCGGTCGTGTCGAAGGGATCATCACGCGCAAGTTTCTGGATCTTGAGCAAGGTTGGCTTGGCTGCGATGAACTCGTGGTGGTCGACACCATGCGTGAGCGAAAGCGCATCCTCATCGAGCGCGCGGATGGGTTTCTTGTACTGCCTGGCGGCATGGGGACGTTCGAGGAGTTCTTCGAAACACTCGTCGGCCGACAGATCGGCGATCACGCCAAACCAATGGCAGTGCTCGATGACCACGGCTACTACTTGCCGTTGCAATCACTCATTGAACACTCGATTCGCGAGCGTTTCGCACGCGAAGCGCTTCGTGAAGTGCTGCGATTCGGAACCGAACTCGAGCCGCTCGTGGATTGGCTCGCCGCAGAAGCCGCAGCGCCTGTAACCGCTGATCCCGAGCGATTTCTTCCGATGGGCCCGAAGAACTCCGCGCCGAGTGCGCACTGATTCAAGCCGAGTTTCCCGCGACGTCCTGATCCTGTCCTCGCCGACGACTGAAAGCCCACGCGAATCTCGCGATGAAGCCCACCGCTTCCAACACCAGCCATGCGTTGCCGCCGATCGGCCTGATCGCTGGTCAAGGCCGATTGCCGGTGCTCGTCGCCGAGGGCATTCGCGCTGCTGGCCGAAAGGTCGCGTGTATCGGGTTGCAGGATCAGTTCGTGCCTGAACTCCCCTCCCACTGCGACTTTTTCGAGACCGCAGGTGTCGTCCAACTCGGCCGATGGCTGCGCCTCGCGCGGAAGTTCGGCATACGCGACACGGTCATGGTCGGTCGCGTGGCGAAGGCGCGCATGCATGACCCGCTGAAGTTGTTCCGCCAACTTCCCGACTGGCGCGCGGTGAACCTTTGGTACCGCAAGCTTCGCCACGACCGACGCAGCGCGACGCTCCTGACCGTCCTCGCCGATGACCTCGCGAAAGAGGGCCTCGTCCTGATCGACTCCACCACGTACATTCCCGATCACATGGCCCGCGAAGGCACGATGACCAAGCGCGAACCCTCCGCTGAACAGCGGAGCGACATCCAGTTTGGCTGGCCGCTTTTGCGGCAAATCGGCTCGCTTGATGTTGGACAAGCGATCGCCGTCCGCGAGAAGGACGTGATCGCTGTCGAAGCCGCCGAAGGCACCGATCGCATGATCGAGCGCGCAGGGCAACTCTGCCGTCGCCGCGGGTGGACGCTGCTCAAAACCGCGCGTCCTGGCCACGACATGCGCGCCGACGTTCCAACGATCGGCGTTTCCACGATCGAGAACATGCATCGCGCGGGCGGCGGCTGCATCGCGATTGGTGTCGGGCGAGTCATCATCGTCGACCTCCCTGCCGTCATCGACGCGGCCGATCGCGCGGGTATCGCGATCGTTGGCGTGCGCGAAGAGTGAAATGCAGCGCCCGTCCGTGCGCCATCAACGCACCACCGACAGCGGCAGCGCTCGCAACTCTCTCTCGTACGAAGCGAAATTTTGGTGGCCTTCTGAGGCCAAATCGCCAGCCCAATTCGCTCAAGATTTGCAGCCCCAAAGCACGGGCTTTTTGGCCATGAAACCGCCTCAGGGACTACACTGCTGACCCCGTTGGAAATCTGCGTTTTCGCGGCTCCTTCGGGGGCTCTGCCTGCACGTCGCCGACCTCTTCTCGACTGCGCTCCAACGGTCGTGATTTCAGGTGGCGTGCGTGTTGAGTGCGAGCGTGTT
>JAIYCA010000428.1 GCA_027488265.1 Planctomycetaceae bacterium | reverse complement strand
GACCGTCATTTCGCGCTCGAACTTGCCGCTCACGACACGCACGAACGCGATGCGATCGCGGTGCTTCGGATCCATGTTGGCTTGGATCTTGAAGACGAATCCGCTGAACGTCGGGTCCTTTGGCTCGATGAGTTTCGCACCGGAGTGACGCGGGCCGGGATCGGCCGAATGCTCGAGGAATCCATCGAGAAGGAGCTGCACGCCGAAGTTGTTTGCCGCGCTGCCGAAATAAACCGGCGTGATTTCGCCAGCGAGTACGCGTGCGCGATCGAACTCAGCGCCTGCGCCTTCAAGCATGTCGAGTTCATCGCGGCCTTGACGGTAAATGTCGGCATCAATGCGCGACGTGATCGCCGGATCGTCGAGACCAACGACTTGGACGGGTGCTTCGCGCATGCCGCCCTTCGTGCGTTCGAAGAGATGCAAGCGCTTTTCGAGTCGGTCGTAAACACCGCGGAATTCAGGCCCGTTGCCGAACGGCCAATTCACGGGGAAAGCGCCGATTCCGAGCACACTTTCGAGTTCGTCGAGGAGCGCAATCGGGTCCTTTGTCGGACGATCGCACTTGTTCATGAAGGTGAAAATCGGCACGCCGCGACGGCGGCAAACTTCGAACAGTTTGCGCGTCTGTGGCTCGATACCTTTACCGGCGTCGATCACCATGACCGCGGCATCGACCGCGGTAAGCACGCGATAGGTGTCTTCGCTGAAGTCCTTGTGGCCCGGCGTGTCGAGCAGGTTCACGCGATATCCGTTGTAGTCAAACTGGAGCACCGTCGACGAAATCGAGATGCCGCGTTGCTTCTCGAGTTCCATCCAGTCCGATGCCGTTGCGCGTTGATCCTTGCGCGCGGTGACCGAGCCTGCGAGCGCGACCGCACCGCCGTAGAGGAGGAACTTCTCGGTGAGCGTCGTTTTGCCGGCGTCCGGGTGCGAGATGATCGCGAACGTGCGGCGGGGAAGATGCGCGGGTGACTGTGCCATCGGGGGCAGAGATTGTCGCAGAAACCGCGGAAGGGGAGAAGTCGCGCTCGAGTGGAAAGCCGAGTGGGAAGCCGAGTGGAAGCCCGTGTGAAAGCTCCCGTGGTTGCGCGGGCGCGGGCGCTCATGTTCAATGCGCCGATGCAGATCGACTCTTCGCGCCGCGTCCCGTTCGCACTTCCCCTTGCGGTTGCTTCGTGCGCAGCCGTTTTCCCGCTCTTTGCCGCGGTTGCCCCGCAAGAGGGCACAAAAGACGGCACGGGCGCCGCGAAGCCCGCAGCGCCCGCGGTAACTCCCGCCGCGGCGCAGGAGACGAAGCCCGCTGATACAGCGTCCGACGTCGAGGCCGCACTCCGGAAGTCGGTCATCAACATTAAGGTCCGACAAGAAGCGCGCGATCCTTCTACGCCGTGGAAGCGCGAAAGTCCGCAGGAGTTCGGCGGTTCGGGCGTGGTGATCGCGCCAGGAAAGGTGCTGACCAACGCACACGTGGTTGAGCAAGCGAGTGAAATCTTGCTCGAGACGAATCAGACATCACTTCCGATTCAGGCCGAACTCGTGGGCATCGATAAGACGCGCGATCTCGCGTTGCTCTCAACGACCGATGAAGCGTTCATTGCTGCGCATCCGCCGATTCCGGTCCTTGACGGACTTCCCAAGGAAGGTTCGCGCGTGGTCGTCATGGGTTACCCCCTTGGCGGCGAGCAGCTTTCGACGACGAGCGGCGTGATTTCGCGCATCGAATGGTCGGACATCGGCATGACGGGTGAGCCTGGCATGCGCGTCCAAGTGGATGCAGCGATCAACTTCGGAAACTCGGGCGGCCCTGCGTTTGTCGACGGAAAGGTCGCGGGTCTTGCCTTCAGCGGCATGGACAATTCGATGGCCGACAACATCGCGTATCTCCTCGCGACCGAGGAAGTGCGCCGATTCCTCGATGAAATCGGGCAGGGCAAGGTCGATGGCAACACCGTCATCGGAATCGAAACGCAAACGCTCGAGAATCCAGCGTTGCGCACGAAACTTGGGGCGAGTGCTGATGTTTCGGGCGTTGTCGTGATTGATCAGAAGGGTGGACCGCTGCAAGCGTGGGACATCCTCACGAAGATCAACGGTTTCTCGATTGACAACAAGGGACAAATCACGATCGAAGGCGATCGCAAGGTTGCGATGGATTGCGCGGTGGGGCGCTTCGTTCCGACTGCAGAAAAGAACACAATCACCGTGGAGTACGTGCGCGAAGGCAAGGTTGCGACGGCGGAGATTCCGGCGTTCACGCGCGCGACACGCACCATCGGAAGTTACCCCGATGGAAACTACCCGTACCTCGTGTACGGACCGCTTGTGTTCAGCCCGCTGCACATGGATCTTCTGCGCTCGACGGGCGGTTGGATGTTCTTCGGCGAGAGCCCGATTGCGCAGTTCATCACCGATGAACGTCCGAGCGGCGGCAAGCAAGTGGTGGCCGTCGCGTCGCCGCTTTTGTCGCACCCCGTCGGTCGCGGTTACGAGGTGAACCCCGGCCAATCGGTCAAGAGCGTGAATGGCAAGACCTTCGCGAACTTTGCGGAATTCGTGCAGCTTCTGAATGATCTCAAGGACGAGTACGTCGTGTTTGAGTTCAACGAGCGCGGCATCGAGCGACTCGTGTTCAAGCGCGCGGAGATCGAAGCGGCGACTGAGAAGATCATGGATTCGAACGGCATTCGTCGGCAGTGCTCGAAGGACGTGCAGGGGATCTGGACGAAGGAATGATTTGAGCGCTCGCGACTGGCGGCGGGGCGGCTTCGCCGCGTCCGCCGCTCTCGCTCGCTTTGGTGTGGAGGACTTTGGACGTTCTCGAAGGCGGAGCGCAGCGAAGCCTGAGCACATGACGTCGATGTCGCCCGTCGTTTCGTGTGGCACTACCCCCCTGCGAAGCAGGAGGTAGT
>JAIYCA010000173.1 GCA_027488265.1 Planctomycetaceae bacterium | reverse complement strand
TCCCGCGGCGAACATGGTTGCGGCGGGAAGCGTTTGCCACAGGGCAAGTCGCGCGGCGGGGAGTTCGGCGAGCGCTGGTTCGGCGCGCGCCACAAACACCATCACCCACACGCCCGACACCGTGCCGAAGGCGAGCGGGAGACGAGAGAGTTCGAGCGCGGCGATGGCTTTCTGGGCGATTCCCTGCACAGGCGCGATCATACGAGACACGGTTTGGCGAATCGGGACGGAAATTGCGCGCAAATTGTGGTGTCGCCGCGCGCCGTGGCAGTTCTTGGTCGCTTCGCGGGGACTTGTCGCTTCGCGGGGACTTGCCGCTTCGCGGGGACTTGCCGCTTCGCGGGGACTTGCCGCTTCGCGCGGACTTGCCGCGTCGCGGGGACTTGCCGCTTCGCGGGGACCGTGCATGCCTCGCTACCATGCGCCCCCCATGCACACTGAGGTTCCCATCGCCGCCGACGCGCGCGGCCTACGCATCGGCATCGCGACGAGCCGCTACCACGACCATGTCACCGGAGCGCTCACTCGCGGCGCGAAGCAGGCCTTCGTCGATGCGGGCGGGGCGGAGAACGACTTGGTCCTCGTCGATGCGCCAGGGTCGTTTGAACTCGTCTCGATCGCGCATGCGCTCGCGTCGCGTGCCGACATTGACGCAGTTGTCTGCATCGGATGCATCCTGACCGGCGAGACGACGCACGACCGCTACATCTGCGAAGCGGTTGCGAACGGGCTCGCATCGATCACGGCGCACGGCGGAAAGCCCGTGGCATTCGGTGTCCTCACCTGCCAAACGATCGATCAAGCCGAGGCGCGCGCTGGAGGCTCGAAGGGCAATAAGGGCGTCGAAGCGATGGTCGCAGCGATCGTCGCTGCGCAGGCCGTCGCGCGGGTTCGCAAGATTCCACTGGGGAGGCCCGCGTGAGCCGTCCGAAGAAGGGCTCCGTTCGTGCGGAGAGGCGTTACGCGCTGATGGCGCTTTACCAGTTCGATTCAGGTCTCGCGGGCGACGTTGATGCGGTGCGTGACGCACTCGAAAGCGCGAGCGAACTCGACGAGTCGGGAGAACTTCCTGATCTCACGGTCGCTGCCGCTCGCGTCGAAGCGCGCGATCCAGAAATCGCCGCGGCGCGCGCCGAGTCAATTCAAGCAGGCCTCGATTTCGCGAGTCTCGTCTGGGAGCATCGACTCGATGCAGATCGCGCAGTGAAGCCGTTCACCGCGGAGTGGCCGGTGCATCGACAGCCGATCGTCGATCGCAATGTGTTGCGTCTCGGTTGGTATGCATTCACGCACGGCGGCGACTCGGTCGCACTCGCGATTGATGAAGCAGTCGAACTTGCGAAGACGTTTTCCACCGAGAAATCAGGCGCTTTTGTGAATGCGGTGCTCGATCGCGCCGCGAAGGCGCGTGGGTAGGGCGCGTGGGTAACCCGCGGCTGTTGCAAGTCGCCTCTGTCCGTTCGTGATTGGGAGTTGAGTTTCTATGGGTTTCTTCCGCAACGCCTTCGAAGCGATCAAAAAGGGACTCGCGAAAACCGCCGAAGTGGTGGGCGCGCAGTTCCGTTCGCTGTTGCTTGGGCGCACCCTGAGTGAAGAACTCATTGATGAGATCGAAACGCGCTTGATCGCCGCGGATGTTGGCGTCAAAGCTGCGCGCGAACTCGTCGAGGGTTTGCGGAAAGAGTTTCGCTCCGGCACGGTTTCGCGCGGCGAAGATGCGCTCGAATACCTGAAAAAGAGCCTGAAAGCGCGTTGGCCCGCGGTCGCAGATTCGGGCGCGCGCGCCATCGCAGTTGCGCCGACGAAGCCGACGGTTGTTCTCGTGGTGGGCGTCAACGGCGTTGGAAAGACGACGAGCGTTGCGAAGATCGCGAAGAGTTTGAAAGACGAAGGTCGCACGGTCTTGCTCGCCGCGGCTGATACGTTCCGCGCGGGTGCTGTTGCGCAATTGGAAGAGTGGAGCCGCCGTCTCGGCATCGACATCGTGAAAGGAAAGGCCGGCGCGGATCCGGCGGCGGTCGCCTTCGATGCGGCCGACGCGGCGCTTGCGCGTGGGTCCGATGTCCTTCTCGTCGACACTGCGGGACGTTTACACACGCAAGACAATTTGATGCGCGAGTTGACGAAGATTCGCAACGTCCTTGCGAAGAAGATTCCGGGCGCCCCGCATGAGGTTTTACTCGTGCTCGACGCAACGAGCGGTCAAAACGCGGTGCAGCAAGCTCGGCTCTTCGCAGCGGCAGCGGGTGTGACGGGCATTTTCCTCGCGAAACTTGACGGAACGGCGCGCGGAGGCATTGTCGTCGCGATTCGTGAAGAACTTGCAGTGCCTGTCAAACTCGTCGGTGTCGGCGAGCGGCCCGAAGACGTGGCACCCTTCGATGCAGACCGATTTATCGAGGCGATGTTTTCGGCGTAGGGTTGCAGGCGCAACCGCGGCGTCTTCGATTCCGGCGTCTTGCCGCTTCTGTCGAATTCTCGGCAGTTGTAGGACCTTTGTTGGCGTTGCGGAAGCCGAACCGTACGATGCGCTGCATCGGACGAAGCGTTTTGACGAAATGGGCCCCATGCAGGTTTTGAAACGAGCAACAACACGCGCCGTACGTCGCGCCCCCCGAGGTCTCACGATCGTCGAGATGCTCGCGGTCATTGGCGTGATCGGCATCCTGATGTCGCTGATCGTGCCGACGGTTTCAGGCATTCGCCGTGAAGCGCAATCGGTCGCGTGTCAGTCGAATCTGCGGCAACTCTTCACCGCGTTCGACATGTATCGCTCGACGATCAAGGGACAGCTTCCGATGTGCGACTTCCTTCCCGCATCAACGCCGGAAGGCCCGCAAGGTGGGCTCGTCGCGGTGCTTGGGAAGACGATCGGCACCGACAACAAGTGTTGGTTCTGCCCAGCCGACGACGACGAGGATGGCTCGATCGCCGCGGGAACGAGTTACGTTTACATGCCTGGGCTCTTGCGATACACGCCACAAGTACAGATTCCCGTCGCGGCATTGATGGCATCGACGCTTGGTGACATGTCACTGACGCCGCGTCAACGCGAACGCATGCGCAACGAAGCCGAGGCACGACTTGTCGGAGTGCTCTACGAGCGCAGCCCGATGGAATTTCCGATTTTGAACGACAGCCAAGATCGACACAAGATCGGCGATCGCAACCCGCGCAATGCTGTGTACATCGATGGCAGCGTTGCGATCATGCGTGAGTTGGGTGTCGACGAGGGTAATAGCGGCGAGGGCGATGGCGGCGACGGCGGATGAGCGCCGCATGGAACGAATGAAGCGCGTTCAATCGCGTGTCATGACGAGGAACGATGATGCTTGGATCGATCACTGAATTCCGCGACAAACTCGATGAGTCGCTTGTCGACTTGTGGGAGAACCGTCGCCGCGAACTCAAACTCGGCGCGGGGGGACTGCTTCTCGCGGGCGCGCTCGCGTACGGCGTGTACTGGTGGGTGGAGGTGCGCTTCCGTCCGCCGCCGTCGATCTTCGACTCGCCCGTCGATGACGTGCTTGGCTACTTCGCGCTCGATGATTTCTCGAAGTTGCCTGTGGAAGAGCGCATTCGATTCTTGATGGAACTCGCCGATCGTTTCCGTGCGGGCGATCAAGCGGAAAGCGCGTTGATGGCGGCGTTTCTTGCAGGTTTGTCTGGGCCTGCACGTGAGCAAGCGACACAGAACGCGCGCGTCCTTGCGAAGGACATTCTCGCGCAAGGTGCAGCGGACTACTTCAAAGTGTCGGAGAAGGACCGCGGCAAGTACATCGACGACTGGATGGTCAAGTGGCTCAAGACAGGCGAGCGCATCGCGACGGGCAAGGACAGCGAGAAGCCCGACGATGAGCGACTCGACGACATTCGTCGTGAAGGCGAGCGCGGCCGTGAGCGCGCGGCGGAACGTTCGCCCGATCAGATGCCGAGCCTCACCGACGATGGAGCGATGCGCTTCCTCGACTTCTGGGCGAGCGATGTTGAGAAGGCATCAACGCCTGTCGAACAAGGGCAAATCGTGCGTTTCCTCGGTGATGTGCGCAAGCGCTTCGGCGGCTGACGTGGTTTGAGCGCTCGCGACTGGCGGGCTGCTGAAGCTTCGCTTCAGGTGCCCGCTCTCGCTCGCTTTCGTCGGCCTCGCTCGGAGTGAATCCTCGCGGGCCGAGACACGTCGGGGC
>JAIYCA010000122.1 GCA_027488265.1 Planctomycetaceae bacterium | reverse complement strand
CGGAACAAGGCGAAGCGCCGCAACATCGCGCAGCGAACCAAGCAGCGGAATGTCGAGTGGCAACTCGGTTTCCGTGACGTCGAAGCGCGCGAGGACTTCAGACTTCTTCTGCCCGATCGGCAATGGCACAGGGCCTTCACCGAGCGCAAGCGGATCGAAATCCTCGCCAGGCTTCACGATCTGGCGCTTGGTGAACGACTTGTTCTTGTAGTCCTGCTCGCAGAGCCAGCCGTCGGCGATGATGAAGTGTTGCACCGATTTGTCGGAGCGGCCGCTTCCGTCGATGAACTCGTCGAAGCGAATCGCGATACGACGCTTGCCATCTTTGCGATCGAGCACGATGCGACCGAAACGTCGTTCGGTTTCCTCGACGAGTGCGTCGAACTTCTCAAGCGTGATCGCGCCGCTGACGGAGTCGATCGTCGTCGCGGTTTTCTCGAGTTCCCCGAGGAAGGCTTCTGCACGGGCCTTTCGTGCGTCGGGTGCAGTCTCGCTTGCGGTCGCCTGCGGTGGCGTCGACGGGAGAGCGTCTTGCGCGCCAAGGGTTGAGGTCGCGGAGAGCCATGCAAATGCGCTGGTCGCAACAACGACATGTGCGGCCGTTGAAAGTCGTGCGGATGAGAAACGCGTGGATGCGAAACGCAGTTCGAAAGAGCGCATAGTGTGGAGGCCTTGAGAGCTGACGAGGACGGTAGCCGAAGGCTTGGTATTCCGCGCAGAAATCAGCACCAAGTTTGACTTTCGCGTCGGTGTACGCGCGGCTCGCTCGTGCTGCCTCGCGTGATCTCGCGTGATTTCGCGTTGTGTCAAAGGTCCTACCTTCGAACCAAACCAACTTCTCGCGCGTTGCTACGCTTTGCGACATGGGTCGAATTTCCGCTCAAAAGAACCCTGCACGAATGGACGCGTTGGCGCGTGTGGCCTTTGCGTGGAGCGCGTTTTTGAGCATGGCCCCCGCGGGCTTGGCGTTTGGGCAGCAGACGTTTGTGCCCGAAGCTGTTGCGCCTGCATCTGCCGTGGTCGAGACGGAGCGCGCGGGGTATCTCACGCCCGACGAGCGCCGCGCGTTTCGCGTGCGCCACGGGATCTTCGACGACACGGATCTCGACACTCCGGCGCGGCGCGCGATGGTCGCGTTGGAGCGGCTTGATGCGAGCGATGCGGCGTGGGCCGACCCGTCGGTGGCTGCAGACCTTCGGCTCGCGCTCGCGTGTTTCCACGGGAATTTCGCTGAAATCGTCGCGTCCACAAACGAGAACTCGCCGCTTCCTGAGCGCGCGTGGCGCGCACAGGCACTCGCGATGCTCGGCCGTCGCGATGAAGCGCTCGCGATCGCGGTAGCGGCAGCACCAGCACTCACCGAGGCAACGACCGTTGCAGACCTTCTCGCGGCGGTGGAACTTGGCGCGCTCCGCATTCGACTCGATGCTGCGTCGGCGTCGACCTATCGAAACCTGCTCTCCGCACTTGCGCGCGGTCGGCAAGCGATCGATCGCCTCGATCCAGCGATTCGTGTACGCGAAGCGGAACTTCTCTCGGAGCGCCATGTCAAAGACGCTGCCATCACGGCGATCGGTGAGACGCTTGGACTTTCGCCGCGCGCCTCACGTGCGTGGCGGCTGGCTGGCGAACTCGCGTTGGAACAGTTTGATTTTGAGGGTGCGGCGCGCGCCATTGCGGCGCTTCGACGCATTGCGCCAACGCACCCATATGCGGCGTTTCTCGAAGCGCGTAGCGCGTTGATGCAAGATGATCCGGAGAAAGCGCGCGCTGCGCTGGCGCCGGTCCTTGCGCTTGAACCTCTGCCGCCTGAGGCGCTCGCATGGAAAGCGGCGTGTGATGCCGCGCGGTACGACTTTGACGCGATGCGCAGAACGCTCGCCGAGTTCGATCGCCGTGCGCCGGGAAGTGCGCTCGCGCTCGTGACCGCGGGCAAACAACTGGTGTTTGATCGACAGTATGAAGAGGCGCGTGCGACGCTTGAAGCAGCAGCGGCGCGCGAGCCTGCGTGGGCCCTTCCGCGCGCGGAACTCGGTCTCCTCTCGATGCAGGATGGTCGAGAAACGCGTGCGGTTGAAGACCTTCGGATGGCGGTCGCGCTTGATCCAAATGATGAGCGAACGACATTCACGCTCGCGTTGGCGGAAGAACTCGCGGGATGGGAGCGTATTGAGACGAAGCACTTTGTCATTCGTCATCCGAAGGCGACGACGAACGAGAAGGAAGCAGGAGCACAGAAGAGTGACTCGAAGTTGGGCGCGAACGCCAACGCAGATGCGGCGCTCGTCGCGCGACTTCTGGCTGGAGTACTCGACACCATGCACGACGAGGTTTGCGCGCGGCTTGGTCATGAGCCTGCGCAAAAGACGCTCATCGATGTCATGCCAGACCACCGCTCCTTCGGTGTTCGCATCACAGGACTTCCGAGGATTCACACGATCGCGGTCTGCACTGGACCAACCATTGCGATCGAAATTCCCAAGGAAGGACCGCAAAAGAAGCACCTCGGCCTGTTCGACCCGCTTGCTGTGTTACGACACGAGTACACGCACACAGTCACGCTTTCGATGACGAAGAATCGCATTCCGCACTGGCTGACCGAAGCGGTTGCGGTCACGCTCGAAGAAACGCCGCGGACCTTCGACACATGTCAGTTGCTCGCGAGCGCCACGAATCGCGGGACACTCTTCGATCTTGATGGGATTAACTGGGCCTTTGTTCGCCCTGAAAAACCAACGGATCGACCGCAGGCGTACGCGCAGGGTCGTTGGATGGTCGAGTACATGGAGAAGCGATTCGGGTGGGACGCGATTCGAAAGCTGCTCTTCTCGTACGCCGACGGCATTCGTGAAGACGAAGCAATGCGCGGCGCATTCGGTATCTCCCGCGAGGAGTTTCATCGCGAGTTTCTCGTGTGGGCCGCGAGCGAAGTGCACGCGTGGGGCCTCTCTCCGGAACCATCGATGCGCACGCTTGCGCTTGAACTTGCGTCGGCAGACGAAGCGCAGCGTGCAGCCGTTGCGGCGGCGGAAACTGCGCGACTGACAAAAGTCGCGACGGCGTGGAGTGAAGCGATCGGTCGGCCGGGATCGAAGCGATTCAACTTGAAGTCCGGTGACTGGCCATCGGCGCCGATGCCCGCAGTGACCTTTGATGATGCGACGATTGCTCGGTTGCGTGAGGCGTATCCAGACCAACCCGACCTCGTCGAGATCGCGCTCCGACGTGCACGCGACGGCAACGACGAAGCCGTCACGCGCGCGCTGCTTGAGCGCTATGCAGCGCTGCGGCCAGTCGATCCGCTGCCGCATCGGGTGTGGGCAAAGCTCGCGGGTACGGAGACGCTCGTCGATCGCGGCGACGATGCGGCGTTTGGGCATCTTCGTGAGCTCGACCTGCGGGCGGATAAGGACAATGTGTATGCACTTGCGATGGCGCGCAATCGCCGCGCCGCCGGCGAACTCGCGGCGGCGAGTGAAGCCGCAGAGCGCGCGGTGCGCATGAATCCGTTCGACGCGACCGTGCGGGAACTTGCGGCGGCGATCGCGGTGGAGGCCGGTAGGCTCGATCGGGCTGAGGTGCACATCGAGGGGCTCGTCGCGCTCGAGCCAGACCGCGACATTCATCGCAAGCGACTCGCGCGGATTCGTGAACTTCTGGGGGGCTCAGTGCCGAAGAACGCGGGGTCGAGCGCTGTTGAGCCGAGCAAAGCCGGAAATGGCGGTTGACTCGGCCAAGACCGAGCATGCAGGTACCGAAGGCATGAAGCGGCCTAACTCGGAGTGAGGACAGACCTTATCGGCGGGACCTTCCCTGCGGCGACCGATCATCAGCAGTGTGCATTCCGCGGCCTCGCCGAACGAAGTACCCACGCAGCGCCTCGTTTGCCAAAGGCGCGAGTCTCGTCGCTCACAACAGCAAATTGGCAATCGTCATTTGGATTCTTCTACGTCCGGAGTACTCTTTCCGAATGGATATGCACCACTACCGCTTCGCGATCTTGAGCGCACTTACGCTGACCTCTGCGGTTGTGAGCCAAGCGCGTGCGGATGAAGTTGTTTTTGATTGTGACGTTGTTTCGACGACGAGCACGGTCACGCAAACGATCGATCTCGCGGCGCCGTTCGCGGGCACGCTCATCGGGAACTACGACGCGGTGGCCAACCCAGCCGGCACGCGCACACTTCCGGGGGTCTTTGGTGGCACGGGCAACAATCCGATTCCGTACACCGCCTCGTTCGTCCTTGCGGGCGACATCGTGTCGAATCCGGTCGGCACACTCGTGCTCGGCGTCGACAGCGAGGGGCTTCAGATCCGAGTCGCGAATCTGTCGGTTGATTTGCTCGGCGGAGAAGTCGGCGCGCTCGGCGCGACGGTCAACATCAACTACCAGACATTTCGCACGGTGAGTCCATCGTCGCTCTATCCAGGTGGCGTGACGATCCCCGTGCCGGTTGGAAACGCTGACGTGACCCAACTCACCGCCGTGCAAACTGGAAAGAGCGTCTTTGGAGCACTTGTTCCGCAAAAGGACGGCTCGTACCAATTCACGGTGACTGTGCCTGTGAATTACACCTTGGTCGCGTCCGCGCTTGGTCAACCTGTTGGTGATGGCGCACCGACGCCGGGGGTGCTTCCGCTCACTGGTCGACTCGTCGAAGGCACGAACACCGTGACGTTGGCACTCGCCATCTCGGACAGCTCTTCTACGAACGAGCCGGTCGTCGCAGATCCCTTCGTCAATGTTCCGCTCGTGCTTCCAACGGTCATTCCAACGGGGGGCACTGCGAATCTGCTCCTCTCCGGCGATGTCACGTCAATCGCATTGAGCCGAGCGCTCACCGCCGATCTCGACGTCGCGGGCACGCGTCAAGCGGTGCCTGGCGATGTCAACGGTGATGGATTGGTGAACGCGGCCGATCTTTCCTTGCTCTTAAGTGGCTGGGGAACGACCGGGCCTGGTGATCTCACTGGCGACGGCGTCGTTGGTGCTGCAGATCTTTCGATCCTGCTTTCGAATTGGCGCTAAGCATCGACACTCCGCGTGGGGCCGCGTAGCATCAAACTCGGATTTCACGCGATGCGCAGCCCATTCGCCACATCCCGTTCCACTGCTCCGTGCAGAGCTTTTTGCACGCCTTACGACTCTTCAATTGGAGTGGCACGAGCGTTGAGGCATCTGCGTGCGATGCGTTGTACTCGCCACACGCTGTGTGTTGGAGCGATGCTCATGGCGGGAGTCATTGCCACGGAAACTCAAGCGGATGAAGCGCCGCTCGTTTTTAACGCGCCCGTCATGACGGTACTTCCAGATCCGTTCTTTCCAACGATGTTTCGGGTGCGTGACCTCGATGGTGATGGGAAGCACGATCTCGCCATCGCTGGTCGTGATCCTGACGATCGTCTTCTGACCTACAAAGGCAACGGACTTGGTGGTTTCACGCCGATGCAGACGTTGAGCGCAGAAGGCTTCACCGATTGGCTTGAATTCGGCGACATGGATGGCGATGGCGTCGTTGACATTTTGACTGCATGGCGTGGTGATCTGCCGCGCGTGGTCGTGTACCGCGGACTTGCCGGGGGGCAGTTCGCGGATCCTGTTGTGCTCGCGGGGATCGAACTTGGCGTCGCGCGCGACCCCGAGGGCATCGCCATCGGCGACTTTGATTTGGACGGCGACATCGATGTTGCGGTGAGTTCGTACATCGGTCAGTCGTTCGAGATTTTCGCGAACAACGGTGCACTCAGTTTCGAGCGCGTGCAGCGCATTCGTTGTGCGCAGTATCTCGGTGGCTATGGCTTCCCGCGCATGATTGAAGCGGGCGACATCGATGGCGATGGCGACCTTGATCTTGTAGCGAATCAACTCGGCGGCGGTCGGATTGCGGTGATCCGCAACATCGAAGGACGCTTTGCACGCGCGGTTGAGTATCGCGGCCCACAAATTGGGAATGAACGGCCAGGCATCACGGCCGCGCATCTTGCGGACATCGATGGCGATGGCGATCTCGATATCTATGCGCCTGCGCTCGTTCTCGAGACGATCCAACGCATCGCTTGGTTCCGCAACGATGGCTCAGGGCGATTCAACGAGCGCGTCGTTGGTGACGGGCCAAGCAGTGGCTACGTCTTCTCGATGAAGCTCGCTGATCTCGATACCGACGGTGATCTCGACATGATTTGCGGATCAGCGTTGCCTGGTCTCTTGTCGGTGCATCGAGCGACTTCTGTTGGCGAGTTTGTGTTCGAACAGGACGGCTACTACCCGTTTGGGAGTCTTGTCCGGCACTGTGATGTATTCGATTACGACGGTGATTGCGATCTCGACATCATCACGATTGATGGTCCGGGCCGCACCATTCTCACGCGTCGCAACGTCACGCCGCAGCAAGGTTGTGGCGCGCTTGCTGCGATTGAGACAGACGCGCGGAAGTCGAATGAAGCAAACGCATCGGTCGCGGAGCCAGCGCGCGCTCGGGAAAGCGCGGCGTGGTCACCTGCTCCGCTTCCTCTTGCCGCGCGACATGATTGGAATGAAGACGGTGCTATCGACGCATCAGATGTCGCGGTCTGGCTCGCGAGTTTGTCGCGTCCACTCGCGCTGACCTCGATGCATGAAACTAGGCCGACGAAGTCAACGCGGCTGGCAGCTCCGCAGGGGCAGGTGGAGCCGAAGACATCCTCGCGCGGAGGTGCTCGATGAGCGCTTATCGACGCGTCGCTTCGTTGCTGGTGGTGGGGCTTTCGTTCGGAGTTTCTGCGCAAGTCTTCGCGCAGTGCCCTGTCACGGGTGATTGTCGCGAAGTGCATGAAACGCCAGGTTGCGAGCAGCCGGAGTGCTGCACGCTCGTCTGCGACTACGACCCGTTCTGCTGCGAAGCGTCGTGGGGTGAGTCGTGCGTGGAGGCGGCGCTCGCACTTTGCGAGGGAATCAGCTGCCCTTCGGCAGGCGCGTGCGACGTCATTCATCCGAATGCCGGATGTGCCGATTTCGATTGCTGCGAACTCATCACGACGCTTGATGGTTGGTGCACCTACGCCGCGTGGGATGAACTCTGCGCGCTCGAGGCAGAGATGCTTTGTGGTGTTGCGCCATGCGTCATCAACACCGTCGGTGTCGATGAATCGGAGCCGTGCTACAAGCGACTCAACGATGGTTGGGGTGTTGGCCTCGTCGCGGCGCGTATTCCGTTCTCGTGCGAACTCGGGATGAAAGGCAAAATCGCCGATGGCGGTCCGCGCGATCTCGAGTGGTTCGAGTTGGATGGATCCACGCGTCGCCGCGTGCGCTTCACGTTTGAAGCGGAATTCCCGATTGAGTTGCAGTACATGCTCGGCCCTGAGGATGGACCGAATGAGGTGAAGTGGCTTGTGGGCGAGCCGCTTTGTGAAGGCCCGCGGACGGTGCAGTTCCTCACGGAACCTGGCACGTCGACGCTCATTCTTGGAACCGGAAATCGCGAGCGCGCCTATCGCGAAGGGCTCGATTGCGACGAGATCAACCCAGACTTTCCGCCGGAACCCGATGATCCGCCGCCCTTCGCGGTGTACGGGCTTCGGTGGCAGATGACGGCGGAATGCTTGGCACTCGCGGATATCGACGGGGATGGCGCGGTTGGCGCGGCGGATCTTTCGCTGCTCTTGGCCGCGTGGGGCGAGTTGGACCCGAGCGAAGAGTTCGACCCGCGCCAGCCGGACGCCGATTTGGATGGCGACGGCGCCGTTGGGGCCTCGGATTTATCGCTGTTGCTTGCCAGTTGGTGATACCTCCTGTGCTTTCCCGACGGAAATGCGTTGGCGATCGGCTCGCGATAAAAATCAGCGTTCCTCAGACGGATCGGGCGGGGTGATGCATCACGTACGTCCCACGCACGGACTTCCACTCCGCAAAGGCCGACGGCGATTGAACTTCTCTTCGCGATGACAGAGCGAAACTCCACAAACCATCACGCGTCGCTGCGCTTCTCCGAGGAGAGCGCGCGCGGCAAGCATGCGTCGGAGGACGATGTGAGGCTCGCGGAAGTCGCAGACCTCGCGGAAGCGCGGCTGCACGCGCGCGCGGCGCAAGGTGAAGTTGAAGCGATCGAATCGGTCTGGCGTCGCAATCGTCGGTGGATCGCGGCGGTTCTCGCTGCACACGCGCCGCGTGGTGTTGAGATTGAAGACTTGTTGCAAGAAGTTGCAGCGACGTTTCTCGCGAAAGCGCGCGAGATTCGCGATGCCGCGAGTGTGCGTGGATGGCTGCGTGTCGTGGCGGTCAACGAGGCACGGATGGCCGCGCGCGATCGCGGTATCGAGCGGAAATCACTCGCGCGGTTCGCTGCGTCTTGGCGAGGCGAGAGTGCTGATCGGCACGCCGCCGCGGAAGCCCGTGAAACCCTCGAACTTCTCGCGCGACTGCCTGCGCAGTACGCGGAGCCGCTCCTTCTCCAAGCTGGACAAGGATTGTCGCAGCGAGAAATCGCGGAAATCCTCGACGTTCCGGAGACGACGATCGAGACGCGGCTTGCGCGCGCGCGGCGCATGCTGCGGCAGCTCGTGGCCGAAGACGAGTTACGACGGGAAGAAGCGCGAACAACAGGAAATCACGACGTGACGAAGCAGCCGACCGGAACAGAGGTCCACGGGAGCATGATGCGATGAGCAATCGATCCACCATGACAATCACAGGCAACGCCGGTGACGCAGACGATGTGCTGCTTTCGCGTGCGGTTGCGGGCGATCGCGCAGCGATCGAAGAAGTGCGCGCGCGCGGCGTTGCTGAGCCGGCGCTGCTTGAGGAATTCGCGCTGTGGCAAGCCGATGAATTGCGGCTCGCGCGCGCGGCTCGTTCGCTCGATGTCGTCGCCGACCGCGTGGACGCGACGCGATCGAAGTCGGGCGCATACGGTCGCCCATTCGTGGCGTCGCGGGCGGGGCTTGGCTGGGCGGTCGCGGCGGTGCTTGCGGTTGCGCTCGTCGCGCGCGATTGGTCGGGCGCGCGAAATGGAGCCGCGGACGTCAACTCGAACGTCGCTGGCCTCGGTTCAGCGTTTTCGCCGAGTTTCGCGAGCAGCGATGATGCGTTCAACGCCTATCTCGCGAAGGCGCGCGAAGAAGGTGCGTTGGTCGGCGATCCGCAGCCGCCGGTTTTCCTCGGCTCGCGCGAGCTTGGCGACGGCAGCGGTTTTGAAGTCGTCGTTGTGCGGCAGATTTACGAGATTCGTCGCACATCGGAGATGTATCGCATGCAGCCCGTCGACGAAACCGGACGCGTTCGACCTGTTGTCATTCGCCCTCGGACGGAAACAGTGCGCTAGTGCATCCTTCGGTCTGCGTTCTGACGCGCGCAAATCAGCGTGTTGAAGACCGCGCGCAGCCGAGAGACCCTTTGCATTCATGATGCTTCGAAACGCACGCCAGCAATTCAATCTCTGATCGAACTTCACTCCTATGAACACCAACTTCATGCATCTTCTTCGTCCAACCGCGCTGACGCTCGTCCTTCCCAATGCGTTGCTCGCAGCGGCGATCGTGGAGTCGACCGTCGCGCAGACCACAAATGTCTCGAGGGTTGTCGTGGGGCAGCCGCTCGTCGTCGGCGCGCAGCTCGCCGTGATTCAGAACGAAGAAGAGGAGGGCGATGTGCAGTCCTCGTCGAACTCGTCGATGCACTATCACACGATGAGTGATCGCGGCGAGTTTGAGTTGCGCGTCGACAACGGCGAGATCGTCTTTGCCCGCATCAACGGCAAAGACGTTGGCGCATCGCGCATCCGTCGCGTGCCAGGGGGTTGGCAGTTCCTCGGCGAAGATGGGCGCGTGCTCGAGACGGTTCGCGATACGCAGCAGGGAGCATCAGCAGGAAGTTCCGCTGCTGGAAGTTCCAATTCCTCCGGTGGAAAGCGCGCTGCGAAGAGTTCGACGAAGTCGTCGTCGTCCGTTGGTGGTTCCTCAGGTGGAACTTCGGATGGTCCTTCGTGGGAAGGTTCGGGCGGAACTTCGGGGGCCTCTTCGGGCGCTTCATCGGGGTCTTCATCGGGGTCTTCTTCAAGTGGATCCTCAAATGGAACTTCGAAAGGAACGACCAGCCGTTCGTCCAGCAGCTCCACGAGTCGCTCCAAAGATGGCCCCAAAGATGGTCCACGCAATCGATCTGGTGACTCGGTCGTCGGACCCGCGTTCGGTTCGACGAGTGGAGCGACGACTGCTTCGCCAAACGGCGCGCCCATGCGCGTTCAGGGGTTGGATGCCGAGCCTGCACCACGTTCGATGATCGGCGCTGGTCTCGGCACGATCGATGAAGCGCTCGCGCATCACCTTGCACTCGATCCTGCGCGCGTGACGCTCGTTACGAATGTGATCGACGGGCTTCCAGCGTCGAGCGCCGGCATCGAGCGCTTTGATGTCATCGTTGGCGTGAACGGATCGGACAACGCTTCGCCGAAGAAGCTTCGCGGGCTGATGGCGAATGCGGAGCCAGGAACGAAACTCGCGCTCAAAGTGCGACGCGGCGCGGAGACGCGCGACGTGGAACTTGCGGTGGAAGCATTTGATATGGAAAAGCTCTCCGCGATCGAAGTAGAAGGTGTCGAGATCGGCGCGTTGCCTGGCGGCGACGTTGTTCCAGGGACGGCCATGACGTTTGATCTGCGAGGCGGCGATGAAGGTGACACGATGATTTTCGTCGGCCCAGATGGCGTGCGTCGCGAGCTTCGCATGCCAACCATGCCGCAACTGCCCGCGATGCAAGGCGCGATGGGCATGGATCCAGCAGACATCGAGCGACTGGTCGAAGAGGCCATGCGACAAATGGAGCAGCGACTGGATGAGGCACGGAATCGCATGGGTGCTGCGCGCGATGCAAACGCGTCCTCCGATGCGGCTCAAGGAAGCGAAGAACGCAGCGCAGACGAGATTCGCCGCGCTGATGAGGCGCGCCGCGCAGCGGAGCGTGCCCGCGATGCGGCCGACGATCGCATGCGACGACTCGAAGAACAGATGGAGCGTTTGATGCGCGAGCTGGAGCGTGAGCGCGAGGATCGCAAGCGCGCGAAGCCTGGCAGCGAGGCGTGACGCGCGACGTGTGAAATCCCGCTTCGTTGCGGGAGACGCGCGCGTAACCCACGAGAAGTGTCACGTGCGCTGCATCGACTCGATCATGTCCGTTCGAACTACCACGGCAACGCCGAAAGATCGACATTCCCGCCGCAGAGTATGACGCCGACATCTTGCATGTCGGCGTTTTCACGTGCGCGCATCCACGCGCTGCACGCGACTGCGACGCCAACAGCAGCGCTCGGTTCAATCGTGAGTTTCATGCGCTCCCATGCGAGGCGCATGTGCGCGACAATCTCCGCTTCGGATACGAGCACGATTTCATCGACGAGATCGCGCACGACTGGAAACGTGAGTGGCCCGAGCGACGTGCGAAGGCCATCGGCGATCGTCGTCGGTTTCATCGCCGGTTGAATCGAGCCTTCGCGCTTCGAGAGCGCGGCGTCGCCCGCGAGTTCGGGCTCCGCGCCGATGATTTTGATCGACGGCTTCAGCGCTTTTGCGGCGATGGCGACACCAGAGATGAGTCCGCCGCCACCGAGCGGAACGATGATCGCATCAAGTTGCGGACACTCGTCGAGGAGTTCAAGTGCGATTGTTCCTTGGCCTGCGATCACGTCGGGATGGTTGTACGGCGGAATCATCGATGCGCCCGTTTCGGCGATGACGCGCGCTGCGGTCGACTCGCGCGCTTCAAGCGTGGGCTCGCATTCGATGATTCGGCCACCGTAGCCGCGCACGGCGGCCTTCTTCACTTCCGCGGAATTCGACGGCATCACGACGTGCGCGGGAACTCCGCGCATCCGCGCGGCGAGCGCAAGTGCTTGCGCATGGTTCCCCGACGAGTGCGTGACGAAACCGCGCGCCGCTGCCGCGTCATCAAGCATGCGTATGGCATTGGTCGCGCCACGAAACTTGAAGGAACCCGTCTTCTGGAGGAGTTCGCATTTGAACCAAAGGCGACGATTGGCAATCGCGTCGAGCGTGGCGTTTGTCACGACCGGCGTGCGATGCGCGAAACCGTCGATGCGATGACGCGCCGCGCGGATGGCGGCGAGATTGGTGGCATAGGACGCTGCGGCGGAAGTTCCCATGCGGTTAGCCTACCCGCATGGCCACCGTTCCATCGCCCGCGATTCGGATCTATCGCCGAGCTTCGGCGCGGTTCGAAGCGTTGCGCGAAGCACTGGCGCGCGACGATTTTCATGCAGTCATTCCGCCAGACGCGATTGCCGAGTGGGAATGTGTCGACGACGCGGGAACGCGCGTCCGTTGCGCGGAAGGATTCGTTGTGGTGGAAGCGCTGAGCGTCGCGGCGGCAACGGAGTTCGATGCGCGATATCGGCTCGCGTTTCCGTCAGAGCGTGCGATTCCGGATGGTGGCGATCCGCCGCAGAGTGTGGAGGTTGTCGTCGGCAGCGATGAATCGGGGAAGGGCGATGCATCGCAGGCATTCGCGGTGGCGGCGGTGGCCGTGCCGTGCGAGCGCGAGTACGAAGCGCTCGCGCGTGGTGTGCGCGATTCGAAGACGTGCGATGCGCGCGAGATTTTCGAGCTGTCGCACTGGATCAAGCAGGAGTTCTCGTATGCGGTTCGGGTCATCGCACCCGAAGCGCGTGATGCCGCGTTGCGTGCACATGGCGGCAATGAAACGCGGCTCCTGACAGCGCTCCATGTGGAGTGCTTGCGGGAGTGTGTGCGGAGTTTCGCGCCTACATCAGCGCGTTCGCAGGCTTCGGTGTTCGTGCGCGTCGATCGATTCGCGTCGGGGCGTTTGGTCGCGGCGGCGCTCGCGAAAGAGTGGTCGGAAGTTGTCGTCGATGAGTGCGTGCGAGGCGAACGACACGTCGCGGTGGCGGCGGCGTCGATTGTGGCGCGCCGGCTCACGCGCGAGTGATTCGGTGCGCGGCACGTGCCATGCAGTGCCACGCAGTGCCTGGCACGTGCCGTGCACCAGCAGCCACGTGTGCAACGCTCGCTTGAATCGATGCTTATGGCGCATGAT
>JAIYCA010000350.1 GCA_027488265.1 Planctomycetaceae bacterium | reverse complement strand
GCCATCGACACGAGTCCGTCGAAGTCGCTCTCGTCGAGAAGTCGCTTGAACTTGCGCGAACCGTTGGCGTTCGTGCGTTCCGCGACGATGAGGAACGAGTTCTCCTGCGCGAACTCAACGAACCCGTAGAGGCTCGAGCAGCCCGGTGCTTGCGGCACGATCGCGCGTCGCTGCGGCTTCCGCGCGATACCCATCTCATCGACGAGCGTGCGCAATTCGCGGATGTGGTCAGGAGTGGTTCCGCAGCAACCACCGACCGAATTCACCTTGTATTCCTCGAGGAATCGTTGCATCGCCTCGCGGAACGGCTTCGCGCCAAGCGGATACTCGGTGCGGCCCTCGACGAGAATCGGAAGTCCCGCATTTGGAAGCACGCTGATCGCGCGATCCCAGTTCTTCGCGATGTACGCAACGTGCTCCGCCATTTCGACGGGGCCGGTGGCGCAGTTCAATCCAAGCGAGTGAATCGGGAACGGCTTCAGCGCGTTCACCACCGCGGCGATGTCGGAGCCGAGGAGCATCGTGCCCGTCGTCTCGATCGTCACGCTTGAGAAAATCGCGCGATCATCGGGTGTAAGGCCCGCTTCCTTTAGTGCGTCGATGCACGCGTTGATCGCGATCTTCTGCTGCAGCAGATCTTGCGACGTTTCGATCATGAAGCCGTCGATACCGCCAGCGATCAGACCGCGCGCCTGCTCGAAGTAACTCGCGTGCATCTCTTCCCACGAGACTTGGCCGAGCGAGACGAGCTTCGTGCCGGGACCCATCGAACCGATCGCAAAGCGCGGCCGATCGGGCGTTTCGAACTTCGCCGCGGCTGCACGCGCGACTTCAGCCGCACGCTTGTTCAGGTCAAACGTCCACGACGCAAGCTCCTCGTCGAACTCACGACCGACGAGAATGTTCGCGCCGAAACTGTCCGTCTCGACGACGTCCGCGCCCGCCGCAAAGTAGTTCTCGTGAATCCGCTGGATGATGTCAGGGCGGCTCTTGACGAGGATGTCGGTGCAGTTGTCGCGCCCGAGGTAGTCGCTTGGCCGACAGTCGGCGCACGCGTGAATTTGGGTGCCCATGCCTCCGTCGAAGACGAGGGTGCCGTTCTCAAGTGCCTTCAGGAGCGATCGATGCATGACGGGAGGATACGAACCTACCCCGCTCCCTTCAACCATTCATCCGGATGAACGGATGAAGGGATGAAGAGGCAATCGGTCGGCCGTCAACGGAGTTTCACGAAGCTCTCTGACCGCCACGCTGCACCGCAGACCGCCGAAATTCAAAATTCTGAGATCCATAGGGAATGCGACTGAAGCCTGAAGCGTCGAGCGGCGCCGCGAATACCATCGCGGCCCCGTTCGCGCGTCCTCGCCAGTCTCCAACAACGGGCCGCCGAGACTGCATTGCAGCGTGATCGAACGTTCGAGCCTCGCGAGCGCCCGAAACGCGAGACTCGGGCAGCAGCCTCGCCCAACCAGTTCAGAAAACCAACGCTCTGCAAATCCATGCTCCGCACCCTGATGCCCCGCACGTCACGTGCACCGTTCTTTACCTCGGCTTGCCTTCTTGTCCTCGCAGTCGCGACGACCTCGGGTTGTACCTCACCGACAAAGGTAGGCAAGAACCCTGAGTCCGCGGCGATCGACACACACAGCGCGGAGCCGAACTCGACGGCGGCTTCGGCCGCCACGACAACGACCACGACAACGACCCCCGCACGCGCCGTGCGACCCGTCGAAACCTTCGACGCGGTTTGGACCACCGTCCGCGACAGCCACTTCGACAAGACGCTCAACGGAGTCGACTGGATCGCGATCCGCGAAGAACTCCGCCCGCAGGCGATCAACGCCGCGTCGCAAGATGAACTCCGCGCGGTGCTCCTCGACATGCTCTCACGCCTCGGCCAGAGCCACTTCACGATTCTTCCTGGCGATGTCGCCGAGGCGTCGCCGACGGTTCAAACGACGCGCGAACAAGTGCGCGCACCTGAAACAGAAGTCGCGAGCGCGGCAGCCAGCACGCCGGCTGCAAGCACAACGTCCACAACTTCGAGCTCTGCCGACACCAGCGACGCAAACGCAAACGCGCCCGCTTCCGCCGAAGAAACTGCCGAACCCGCAGCGCCCGCGCTACGCGGCCCTGGCTACAGCGGCCTCGACATTGCGCTCGTTGAAGGTGAAACAACGGTTCTTCGCGTCGCGCCCGATTCGCCGGCCGCGGCGGCGGGCATTCTGCCGGGTTGGACCATCATCGCCGTCGACGGAACGCGACTCGCCGATGCGCTGCGCGGACTTCGCGAATCGCTCGCGCGCGAAAGCGACGCGAACTCGCCCCACACGCGACAACTCCGTACGGAACTCGCGGTCGCAGGCGCGGCGCTTGTCGAAGGACAAGCAGGTGCCACACGCACGCTGACATTCGCAACCGCCGACGGGGAGCGCGATGTCGCCCTGACATTCAGCGCCCCGCCACTTGGCGCTCAAGAGTTCGGCAATCTGCCCCCGCTTCCAATCTCGGTTGGCTCGCGCGTCGTTGAAATCGCCGCGCCAACAAAGCCGATCCGCATCGGCGTCATCGACTTCAACATTTGGCTCACCGGCGCGTCGGCCTCCATCGACCGCGCGGTCGATGCGCTGCGCTCGTGCGACGGCATCGTGATTGATCTCCGCGGAAATCCCGGCGGACTCGGTGCGATGTCGATGGGCGTCGCCGGCCACTTCCTCGCAGAACCCGCGAGCCTCGGCTCGATGATTGGTCGCGACACCACACTCGAATTCAAGGCAACGCCGCGCAAAGTCTCAACTGCCGGCAAGCGTGTACGCCCCTACTCGAAGCCACTCGCGATCCTTGTCGATGCTCGCAGCGCGAGCACGAGCGAGGTGTTTGCGGGCGGTCTTCAAGACCTCGGCCGCGCGCGCGTGTTCGGCGAAACAAGCGCTGGTATGGCACTTCCCGCGCAAGCGATTGAGTTGCCGAACGGCGACGTGCTGATGCACGCGGTCGCCGATTTCGTGACGAGCAAGGGAACGCGCATGGAAGGCCGCGGCGTGATCCCGGACGAAGTCGCGGTGCCGACGCGCGCCGAGTTGCTCGCAGGCAACGACGCCGCACTTCTTGCGGCGACCAACTGGATCAGCGGCCGCACGCTCGCGGCGCGCGAGGCAAAAAACGCGGCCTCACCTGCGCCCGCAGCAGTCGAAGCGGCATCGGTTCCCACGCTCGCGCCAGCAACAGCACCGGACAATCGCGAATGAAACCTTGCGCTTGAACCCGATCATCACGATGAACACGAGCACTCAACAGACCATGAAGTCGACCAAGAAAGCTACGAAAGCCACGAAAGCCATGAAAGCCATGAAAACCATGAAGAACCGCATCCTCGGACTTTCTGCCCTTCTCACCGCCAGCACTCTCTGCGCGCCAAGTTTTGCCGCAACGGGTTTCGCCACGCAAGACGGTAAGAACGCGCCCGCGGCAGCCCCCGCGCAAGCCGCACCACAAGCCACGCCGCCAGCCACCGAGCCCGCGAAGGACACAAAGTCCACCGTGGCACTTCCGAAGGCCGCGGACATCGTCGCGAAGGTCGCCGATGCACTCGGTGGTCGCGACGCATGGAGCAAAGTCAAGTCGGTCGAAATGAAGGGCACGATGGAGATCCCCGCAGCGAACATCAAGGGATCGATGATCTCCCGTTCGATCGCGCCGAACGCGATGGTGGTCATCATGGACCTCCCCGGCTTCGGCAAGGTCAGCACGGGTTTCGACGGAAAAACCGCATGGTCCATCGATCCGACCGCCGGACCGCGACTCCTCGAAGGCGACGAGAAGGCGACTTTCATGCGCGAAGCAACGATGATGAAGGACCTCGATCTCGCCTCGCATTGGGATTCGCTTGAAACCGTCGGCGAAGGCAAGTTTGGCAGCTTTGACTGTTGGAAAGTCTCGGCGAAGCGCGGCGATGAAACCGCGACGCTTTGGTTCGAGAAGGAAACTGGTCTCCCGCGCGGCACCGAAATGGTGGTCAGCACGCAACTTGGAAAGATCCCAGTCGTCAGCACGATTACGGAGTACAAGTCGTTTGCAGCAGCCGACGTTCCAAGCGTCAAGATCGGCTCGCGCACCGAGACGAAGCAGATGGGACAGTTGATGGTTTCGACCGTTGAAAGCGTCACCATCAACTCGGTCGAACCGAAGGCCGTCGAGTTGCCAGCCGAAGTGCAGGCGCTCCTTGAACCCGAGCCGTCGGAAGAAGAGGATGCCGAGAGCAAAGAAGCGGCTCCTGCAACACCGGCTGCACCTGCGACCCCTGCTGCGCCTGCGACCCCTGCTGCACCCGCAACGCCCGCTGCACCAGCTGGCACGCCGAAGAATTGACCTGATGTGATTTGAGGCGGCACGCCGCGCAACGCAGTGCACACGACATTTTGCTCCGCTTCCGAGATGATTCCGTGGAAGAGCGCGCCGACCGACTGCGTCGATCGAGAGCCTCAAATCCGGACACTTCAAACCGGGAGTCCCACATGTCGAACACGCGCCCTCCACATCAATCGTCTCTTCACTCGCGCAGAACCTCCACGACTCGCACACTCTTCGACGCCACGACGCTTGTCGTGGCGTCGACCTTTTTTATCGCAGGCATCGCGTCACCCGATCGCGCTGCCCTCGCGGCGAGCGTGCACGCGTCGTCTATGACCTCGCGCTCACAAGACGCGCTCCCCGCCGGCAGCGCGCTCGTGCGCGCCGCGATGGATCGCATGGGCGGCGAAAACTGGCGGAAAATCAGCAGTTTCCAGTCGGTCGCGACGGCGAAAAGTGCGATGGGTGAAGCCAAGATTGAGTATCGCTTCGTCGCCCCCGACGCGCGTTTACTCCTGCAAACGATGCCGAGTGCGCCAACGAGCACGACCGGCGCAAGCGGAGCTGCGGCTCCCGCGCGCACGATGGAACTCGGCGTTGCAAACGGCCTCGCGTGGATGGGCGAGCCTGGTCAAGCCCGCGCGGTTGACCCGAAAATGGCTGAGGAACTCGCGGGCGGCGGCGATCTTCAAACACTCGTGCGATCGATCGAAGAGCGCTTCGAGGATTTCCAAACTTCATCGCGTGAGTCGATCAACGGACGCATCGTGTGGCGCATCACCATGACGCCGCGCACGACCGCAACGCCCGACGCACGCTGGACGCTCTACATCGATGCCGCGACTGGGCTCATCCACGGCTTCGACATTCCTGCGCCGCCGAAAGACGCGCGCGCCAACGCACCGACACCAACGGGGCAATCGATCCGGCTCGAAGATTGGAAGCCTGTTGAACTCGGTCCTGCATGCACCTTGCAGCGTTTGCTTGCGTTCCGCACCGCCAAAGTCAGCGCGGGCGGCATGGAAACGGAACTCGTCTACACGACCGTTGCCGTTGACACGCTTACACCAGACGCGATTCGCGCGCCAAGCGGCATCGAGCCAGCCGCAACGAAGCCGCCGAGTTCGGCAAACCCCGCGGCACCCGCGGTTCCTGCCGCGCCTGCGTCGCCAAACGAGCGCAACTGAATCCATGAGTCTCGCATCGTTGCTGCGCACGAGCCCTCGCGGGATCGAACGAGTGGGATGAGCGATTTTGCCGAGCGATTTTCCCGCCGACGGCGCGCATTCTCTCTTGTTGACTTTTTGCAAAGCAAAGCAACAACGGGGTGATCGCCTCGTCGGCAGCGCACTGGCCACGGCTACACTCCGCGCCCATGTCGCCTTCGGCTTCTCCCTCCTCTCGCGGCGCACTCGCAGTGCGCCTCGATCACGTTGAAAAGCGCTTCGGCAGCGTGCAAGCTGTCAAAGGAATCTCGCTTGAAATCCCTGAGCGCTCGCTTTGCGGATTTCTCGGCCCAAACGGTGCTGGCAAGAGCACCACGATCCGCATGATCATGTCGATCATCTCGCCCGACGCTGGCCGCGTCGAAGTCATGGGCGCGAACGCGCTCACGATGAAGGATCGCATCGGCTACCTCCCCGAAGATCGCGGGCTCTATCGCAAGATGAAGGTCGGCGAATTCGTCGGCTTCATGGCGCGCCTCAAGGGTGTCCACTCCACGGGACTCTCGCGGCGCATCGATGATTGGCTCGAGCGACTCGCGTTGCCAGGCGTCTCGAAACGGCGCTGTGAAGAACTCTCGAAAGGTCAGCAGCAAAAGATCCAACTGCTCGCGTCGATCATTCACGCGCCCGATCTCTTGATCCTCGACGAGCCCTTCTCGGGTCTCGACCCTGTGAATGGCCGCATCGTGCTTGACTTGATCCGCGCCGAACAAGCGCGCGGTGCGACCATCATCTTCTCGACGCACCAGATGCACACGGCCGAAGCACTTTGCGACAAGGTTGTGTTGATCAACCGCGGCGAGAAGGTGCTCGATGCGTCGATGACGGAACTCCACGCGCGCCACGACGACCGCGGGCTTCTCTGCGAACCGAAGATGGATGCGCCGGCATTTGCGCACGAAATCGTCGCACGCGGTATTGCCGAGCGAGCGCATGTTCGTGAGAGCGGCGCTGTTGATCTCGATCTTGCGGAGGGAACCGACGCTGCCGACGCCATGCGCGCGGCACTGGAAATCGCGCCGATGCGATCGATGGCACTTCGACGCATGAACCTCGACGACCTTTTCGTCGAAATCGTCGGCGGCGCCGACGCGAAGGGAGCTCGGATCGATGCCTGAACGACCACAACAATCCGCATTCGCGAAAGTCGCACTCGTCGCATGGCGAGAGTTCCGACACACCGCGCTCACAAAGGGCTTCATCTTTGGCGCGATCGCTGTTCCCGTCTTGATGTTCGGCGTGTTCGCGTTGATGCCGCTGCTTCTTTCGCGCGAGTCGCCTCCGCTCGTCGGAACGATCGTCGTGATCGATCCGTCGGGAGCGATTCTTCCGCGTGCCAAAGCGATTCTCGCGGAACCGCCGTCGATCGAAGACATCGCGGATGAACTCCAGACGATGCCGAAAGATGGCGCAACCAATCCTGCGACGTCCGCCGACGCGATGTCGCGTCTATCTGACCTCGCGCCGCAGAAGATCGAAGTGGAATGGCGCGGTGAATCGTCGCGCGAAACGCTCGACGCGGCAACCGCGCAGGTGAAAACCGAAGTGCGCGACGGGCTTGTGCTTGCCGGCGCGGTCATCACCGATGCGGCGCTCGACCCAGCCACAGAATCGAAGCCGATCGAACTGCTCATTCCAAGTTCGCTGTCGCCGAAGCACGTGCGGCAAATCTCGCGCGCGCTGCGACGCGCCGTCGAAGAAGAACGCATCGCGCGGAGCGGCGTCGACGCAGCGCTCATAGAGCGGCTCGCGTCGGTGCCTGAACCCGCCGCAACGCGCATCTCCCCGAAGGGCGCAGAAGCCGAAGAACACACCGAGTTTCGCCTGATCATTCCCGGTGCGTTCATGATGCTCTTGTGGATTTCGATTTTCACGAGCGCGAACTACTTGCTGACGACGACGATCGAAGAGAAGTCGAACAAGGTCATGGAAGTGTTGCTCGCGGCAGTCAGCCCGATGCAACTCCTCGGCGGCAAAATCGCGGGCTACTCACTCGTCAGTCTTGTCATGCTCGTGATGTACGGCGGACTCGGACTCGCAGGCCTTTCGGCCGCGGCGATGCTCGACCTTGTGCCGCTTGTCCATCTCGTCTATCTCGCGATCTACTTCGTCATGGCGTACGTCATGGTGAGCGCAATGATGGCCGCGGTTGGTAGCGCGGTGAGCGATCTGCGCGAAGCTCAATCGCTCGTCACACCAGTGATGATGGTGCTCATCGTGCCGCTGATGTTGTGGGCGCCGATCATCGACAACCCGAACGGTCTCCTCGCCACGGTGACGGGTTTCATCCCCCCTGCGATCCCGTTCGTGATGATCCTTCGTCTCACCGCTGCCACGGAGCCAATTC
>JAIYCA010000195.1 GCA_027488265.1 Planctomycetaceae bacterium | reverse complement strand
CAGCGACCGCGACAAGCACGAGCACTCGCAACCCACTCTCGCGTGCGCTCGCGTGAATCGCGCAAAACCGCGCATCGGCAGCGGCGACTGCGCGTTACCATCGCCCCTCCGTCCCTGAGTACCCCCATGCGAGAAGTTCCGCACACGCCACAGCCGAGTTTCGCTGCCGCAGCGAGCCGCGTCGAATCGTCGCATCGCGCCGCGCCTCTTTCGCACGCCGATGTTGAGCAGCACCTCGTGCGTGCCGTCGGCGCATTGAAGTCGCTCCAAAAGCGCGACGGTCACTGGTGCGCGGAACTCGAGGGCGACTCGATCTTGCAGAGCGAGTATCTCCTGATGAAGTGGATCCTCGGTCAGGAGGCGCAGCCTCTTGTCGATGGTCGCGGTCCGGAGACCTTGCAGCGCATCCTTGGATATCTCCGCTCGCAGCAGCGCGAGGATGGTGGTTGGGGGCCGTACCCAAACTCGAAGTCGGACATCTCGGCGTGCGTCAAGGCATACTTCACGCTCAAACTCTTTGGCGACTCACCCGACGCGCCGCACATGAAGAAAGCGCGCGCGCTCATTCGTCATCTCGGTGGCGCTGAGAAGTGCAACTCGTTTACAAATTTCTACCTCGCTGCACTTGGGCAGGTTTCGTGGAACGCAGTTCCCGCGATTCCGCCGGAAATCATCTTCTTTCCACGTGCGTTCTACTTTCACTTGGAGAAGGTAAGCGCGTGGAGTCGAGTGATGATTCTTCCGCTTTCCATCGTTGCGACGAAGCGATCGACGCGTGAAGTGCCAGCGGCGCTTGGCATCGGCGAACTCTTCCTCGATCAAGATGCGCGCCACGTGCTGAAGCCGACGAACGACGCGCCCGCGCGTTGGAAGAAGTTCTTCCTGAAGGTCGATCGTCTCCTCAAGAAGTTGCACGATGTTGGCGGAACTCCGTGGCGTCAGGCCGCGATCGATCGCGCGTTTGACTGGATTGCATCGCGCGCTGGACAGGATGGCCCCGGGCGCACGGATGGCGTCGGTGCGATCTTCCCGTCGATGGTGTACTGGCAAATCGTGCTGTACGCGCTTGGATATGAACGCTCGCATCCGCTCGTCGAGCGTGCGGAGCGCGAGCTCGATGCGTTCTTTGTGCCACTCGGCGCAGGGAACGACGCGCCGATTCGAATTCAGCCTTGCTTTTCGCCGGTTTGGGATACGGGCATCGCGCTCTACGCGCTCGCCGACTGCGGTTACACGATGGATGACGAAGCCGCCGCGCGTGCGGCGTCGTGGCTTGTCGCGCGCGAGTGTCGCTTTGCGGGTGATTGGCAGGCGAACGTCGATGGCGCAGTGGCACCGAGCGGTTGGTACTTCGAATACGCGAATTCGTACTACCCAGACTCGGACGACAGTGCGATGGTTGCGATGGCGCTCGCGCGCGTCGCACGCGGTTGCGCGGCGTCCTCCGAAGAATCAACGCAGGCGCGAGCTGAGACGATTGCTGCCGCCGAGCGCGGAGTGCGTTGGATTCTCGCGATGCAGAATGACGATGGCGGTTGGGCGGCGTTCGACCGCACGCGCGATCGTCGCATTCTCGAGTACGTACCGTTCGCCGACCACAACGCGATGCAAGATCCGTCGTGCCCCGATATCACCGGGCGCGTACTCGAGTGCCTTTCGTGGCACGGCTTCACGAAGGAGCATCCATCCATTCGTGCGGCACTCGCGTTCATTCGCGCGCGGCAGGAGCCGGATGGGGCCTTCTTTGGTCGCTGGGGTGTCAACTACATCTACGGAACGTGGCAAGCGGTGATCGGTCCGATTCGTTGCGGTGTCTCGCGCAACGAAGAGTGGATTCAACGTGCGGGCCGCTGGATGAAGTCGATCCAAAAGCCGGATGGCAGTTTCGGCGAGAGCGCCGACACGTACGAGGATCCATCGCTGCGTGGGCAGGGGCCTTCCACCGCGAGCCAAACCGCGTGGGCAGCCATGGTGTTGCAAGAAGTGTTCGGCGCGGAAGATCCCGATCTCAAGCGTGCGATCGATTGGCTCTGCCGAACGCAACTCGACACACTCGCCGCCGCCGATCCGCTCTCAAACCCGGACGGTGACCCTGCGGGAAGTTGGCGCGAAACCGAGTACACTGGTACTGGGTTCCCCAAAGTCTTCTACCTGCGCTACCACCTGTATCGCCTGTACTTCCCGACGATGGCGATTGGGCGCTACCTCGATGCGCACGGGCGCGGGCTCTCGGGCAAGCGGCTCATTGATCGCGGTGAGCGCGTAGCGCTGTTTGGTCCGTGAGTAGACTGATGAAACGACGGATGAAGCGGCGCGACCGTGGTGCGAGGATCGTATGTGGGATCCGAATCACGACTCGTGGTAGGCTCGTCCCATGTCTCTGGCGGAGCCACGTGTGATCGCTTCGATCAACGATGACGCTGAAGCAGCCTTTCCTGTGCTTCCGCGCTACCGCATACGTGCGCGCCTCGGCGAAGGTGCACACGGCGTCGTCTACGTTGCGGAGACGTTGGAGACGCCAGCGATTCGTTGTGCGGTGAAAGTCCTTCGCGCCGAACTCGAGTCAATGAGCGCGCTCCGCCGATTCGAAGCCGAGCGCGTGGCTCTCGCTGAACTGGACCACCCCGCGATCATCACCATCAACGATGCTGGATGTACGTCGGATGGGAGGCCGTTCTTCGCGATGCCGATCGTGCAGGGTGAGCCGCTCACCTCTGCGAGTCGCAAGGCAGAACTTTCGGTGCGCGAGCGTGTCACGCTCTTTCTGCAGGTGCTCGGAGGTGTGGCGCACGCACATCGACGAGGCATCTTGCACCGCGATTTGAAGCCAGGAAACGTGCTCGCGCAGCGTGTCGAAGGTGGATGGCGTGTGCGGATCATCGATTGGGGGCTCGCGCAAGCGCTTGAAGAAGATCCCGCGACAATCGCGCGTGAGTCGGTGGTGCAGCAGGCGCTCCATGCTTCACCTCAACGAGAGGTCGGCGCGGAATCGCATCCGGAGTGCCGCTCGGAAAGGCACGACCCTCCGCGTGGAAGCGTGATTGGAACTCCTGAGTTCATGAGTCCAGAGCAGGCGGATGGAAGCTCAGAGCTAGGTGACGTTCGCAGTGACGTCTGGTCGCTCGGAGTGATTCTCTACCTTCTTTTGACGGAGAAACTGCCATTCGCGCGTGAGGAGATTCGTGGTCTTCGGCCGTCGACGTTGGCGCGATTTCTGCGCGAGACGCCGATCGGCGCACCTTCGAGTGAAGTTCTCGCGGCGAACGATGCACTCGTCTTGCGTGGCGACCTCGATGCGATTGTCGCAAAGGCACTCGCGCGCGATCCGCAATCGCGTTACAACGACGTCGATGCACTGAGTGCAGATTTGGAATCATGGCTTCGCGGAGAAGCCGTGCGCGCGCGCCCAGAGTCGATGATGCAGCGCTGTTGGCGATTCGCCGCGCGAAACCGCGTTGCCGCACTCGCGCTGCTGCTCTCGATGATTGCGCTGCTCTCGTCGAGTGTCGTCTCGTTCCGCGCAGCACAACGTGCGCAAGCGAGTGAGGTGCACGCGGAAGCAACCGCTGTATTTCTCGAGCAACTTCTTGGTGAACTAGAGTCGCAGACAGGTCGAGGCTTTGACCGCGCGTTGATGATGCAAGTACTCGAGAGCGCAAGCGTGCGTTTGCCTGCGCTCGATGCAACCGACGAACTTGCGGCGGCACGCGTACGACTTGCCCTTGCGGGAGCATGGTCGGCAATCGGCTTTCAGCGCAATGCAGAGCGAGCTCTGCGCCCCGCGGTGGAGCGCGTAGGATCGACGATCGATGCAAACGAGTCAGTCGCGCGAAGACTGGTGTCTGCATATGCGCGGGTTTTGGCGGGGAGCGATCCGACTCGCGCGCGTGAACTCGCATGGCAACTTGTGCGTCGCGGGAGTCGAACGCGCGGGCAGGAGTGGCCGTCGGATGAGGAGAGTCTCCGAGCACTTGTGCTCTTGATTCCGATTATGGAAAGCGTGGGTTCGCTGCGGGCACCTCAAGTCGAAACCCTGAGTTCATCGCGGGCGACGGTCTTTGCCGCGGAGCGTGCCCAAAACATCCCAAAGGCCGACTCTCTGAGATCCGTCGACGACTGTACGGCCGTCGAAGACTTCAGCAACGTCGATGCGGAGGACGTCCTCGCGCACATCGAGCGATGCGCAGGGCCGACGTCGCGGGTGGCGCTCGAGGCGCGCACTGTACTTCTGCGTACGCGCGTAGATTTTCCAGAGAAGGAGTCCACGCTTGCCGAATTGCGCGCGCTCCACGCACAACTTGTGGAGCAGCCTGAACACGCAATCGTGCGCGCGAAAGCGGCCGTTTCCATCTCACTCGCGCTCTCACAACTTGGACTCGTCGATGAACTCGTCGCGTTCGCGCAGGCGGAGCGCGAAGCGCTTGAACCAGTGCTCGGTTCGGCCAACGGTTCGCTGCTCAATCTTCGTTTCAATCGCGCGATGTCGATGGCCAACCTTGGTCGAGCGCGTGAAGTGATGGAAGAATTCGTTGAGATCCTCGCGGCGTACCAGCGGCTTCAAGAGCCTGATGGCCCGATGAGTTCATGGGTGCGGCGCTCGGCACTCTCGTGGCTTGTGAGTGAGGGAGAGGTAGAGCGTTTGGATCGAATGCGGACCACATATCTCGAAGAATGCGCACTTGTCGAGGCCGAGCCCGTTTCGCGCCAAGAGTTCGATGATGCGATCGTGCGAGCGCGGTTGATATCCAATCGCGTGAAAGACCAGTGAATGTCACTCGACGGTCTCCCGCAATCCGGATGCAGCGCCTTTCGCCATTTTGAAGCGTGAAACCTCGCTTCTCCCGTAGAAACAGATGCGCGCTTCATCCCACTCGTCGTACATTGCGCGGATGCGCTTTCAACAGTCGCCCCGCGTTCTCAATCCGATGTCAGCGGTCCGTGGTTTCTTGCAGAGCACCGTGTTTGCTGTGGTCTGCGCTTGCCTGATAAACGGCGTCGCGCCTTCGGCCGTCGCAGGCCCGCCGGATCTTTCGCTCGATCAGGATGCGGCGATCGTTGTCCCGCCATCAGTGCTACGGGAGGGCGATCCGTTCCGCCAACTCGATGAAGTGCTTCCGACACCGAACGATTTCCGCAGCGCCTCGGGCGCGCCGGGTGCACGCTACTGGCAGCAAAAAGTTGACCATGACATCGAGGTTGAGCTCGATCCCTCGCGTGCAGAAATCACCGGCACGCAGCGCATCGTTTACCACAACAATTCGCCCGACGAACTTCGCTATCTCTGGGTGCAACTCGATCAAAATCGATTCCGCCGCGATTCGCTGGGCGAGCGCGCTGAAATCGCGCCAGATCTCTCGTCGCCGCAAGACGTGCGTTTCTTGCGCAACCTCGTCGAACAAGCGGAGTGGGAGGGCGGCTATCGCGATGTCGTCGTGCAGGATGCACAAGGCGCGATGCTGCCAACGACGATCGTCGACACGATGATGCGCATCGATTTGCCTGCGCCGCTTACGCCAGGAGCGTCGTTCCGATT
>JAIYCA010000404.1 GCA_027488265.1 Planctomycetaceae bacterium | reverse complement strand
GTCGGCATAGATGCCGAGTCCCGTCTTTCCATCGGCCTCAGGCGTGAGGTGCGTGAAGATGTGCATCTTCGTCGAGTTCCACCAGAGGAAGAACGGCTTCTCACTCTTGACCGAGCGCTCCATGAAGTCCATCGCCTTCGCGTTGACTTCCTCATCGATCGTCTCCATGCGCTTCTTCGTCAGCGGGCCCGTATCCGAGATGCGACCGTCCGCGAAACTGTGCATCACACCGCGCGGACCGAAGTTCTTCTTGAAGGCTGGATCTTTCGGATAGTCGGGATTCTCCGGCTCTTCCTCAGCGTTGAGGTGGTAGAGGTTGCCGAAGAACTCGTCGAATCCGTGCGCGGTTGGCAGCATGTCGTCGCGGTCACCGAGGTGGTTCTTGCCGAACTGCCCGGTCATATAGCCGAGCGGCTTCAGCAGCGCCGCGATGGTTGGATCTTCTTTCTTCATGCCCTCGGGCGCACCAGGCAGTCCGACCTTTGTGAGGCCGGTGCGGATCGGCGACTGTCCGGTGATGAACGCCGCGCGACCCGCGGTGCAGCTTTGTTGGCCGTACCAGTCGGTGAAGATCGCACCCTCGCGACCGATGCGGTCGATGTTGGGCGTCTTGTAGCCCATCATTCCCATGTTGTACGCGCCGACATTGAACTGTCCGACGTCGTCGCCCCAGATGACGAGAATGTTCGGCTTGCGCGCCGCGACTTCGGGCACCTTGGCGGCCTCGCGTGCCACCGACGCGCTCGCGACCGGCGCGACCAGCACGCTTCCTGCGAGCAGCGCACACACAGATGCAATCTTTGAAAGGTTGCTCACGACAGATCGAAGGGTGTATCGAGGGGTGTATCGAGGGGTGTGACGTAAACCTGAAATCATGAGAGATCACCTCAGTTGTGTGAACCTGAATAACCGCGGATGCGGAGGCTAACGCTTCCCGCCGACTCAAGAGTTACGCATTGGTGAGTGAAGCTTGGAATTCAACAAAATTCACGCGCGACATGCCGAACTTGCTCATCGGTGAAGACGCGATATTGAGAACGGCCGCCCGAAGGCGGCCGCCACAATCCACAATCATGTATCGAACGAGCAATCACGAATTGCCAGGCGCCATCACAAAGCGGTGCACCATGTTGTGCTCGTAGGTCTGACCTGGGCGCAACACGACGTTCGGCCAACCGGCCTTCCCCTGCTTGTTGATCGAGTCGGGGAATGCCTGCGTTTCGAGGCAGAGCGCGCCGTTCTTTTGGTAGACCGCGCCGTCCTTGCCAGGGATCCCGTCGAGGAAGTTACCCGTGTAGAACTGGATGCCTGGCTGGTTCGACCAGACTTCCATCATGCGGCCCGACTTTGGATCGCGCAGAATTGCCGAGAGCCACATGCTGCCTGCACCCTTCTGCTCGCCCTTCGGTGCTTGATCAAGCACGAAGTTGTGGTCGTAGCCACCTGGATCGTCCTTCGTCGCTGGCATCTGTGCGAAGTCGCGGCCGATCGGCTTCATCTTCGTGAAATCAAGTGGCGTGCCCGCGACTGGCGCGATCTCGCCAGTCGTGATGAGCGTCGCATCGACGGGCGTGTAGCGCGCCGCCGGAAGCATGAGTTCATGGCCGAGGATTGAGCCTGACTCGTGGCCCGCGAGATTCCAGTACGAGTGATGCGCGAGGTTGACGCAGGTCGGCGCGTCGGTCGTCGCGGACATGTTGACGACGAGTTCATTCGTCGCGGTCAGCGTGTAGACGACCTTCACGTCGACGTTGCCTGGGTAACCCTCTTCGCCATCCTTCGAGCGATAGGTGAAGGTCACTTGCGGGCCGTTCGCGGTGAGCGCGCCTTCGCCTGACCAGACGACCTTGTCGAAGCCCTTCACGCCGCCGTGAAGGTGATTCGCGCCGTTGTTCGTCGCAAGCGTGTACTGCTTGCCATCGATCGAGAACTTGCCGCCCGCGATGCGATTCGCGCAGCGGCCAGCGGTGCAACCGAAGTACTGCGTGCGTGCGACGTAGTCGGCGGCGCTCTCGCGGCCGAGGACAACATCGGTGACGTTCCCCTTCATGTCAGGCACTTTCAGCGACACGATGATCGTGCCGTAGTCGGTGATCTCCGCTTCCATACCTTTGCCGTTCTTCAACGTCCAGAGATGCACGGGCTTCCCGTCGACCGCGCCCCAATCGGCTTTCGCGATTGACCCGACGACTGCGGGCGCGGCGGTCGTTGCCGTCGACGAGGTCGACGCGCAGGACATCAAGAGAGAAGCCGCGAGCGCGAGGCTCGCGAGTGCGAATGGCTGAGAGAGGCTTGTGAGTTCCATCGGAGATTCCTATCTGCAAGGGATGTACAAGAAAGAGTCAGAAACAAGCGCGGGTCAAGCGCGCGCCACGCGCCTGCGCGTTCAAGCCACAGCGCCCGCACGCTCGAGTCGGCGTGCCGCGTATCGGCGAATGAGTTCGTCCGCCGCGACGCCAAGGAGCAGAACGCCGCCAACGACGGCGAATTCGATTTGCGACGAGTAGCCAGCGAGTGTGATCGTGTTCTGTAAGACACGCAACGTGGCCACGCCGAACAGGACGCCGACGACGCTCGCCTCGCCGCCGCGCAAACTGCAGCCGCCGAGGACCGCCGCCGCGATCGCGTAGAGCTCGTAGAAGTTGCCAAAGTCCGACGGCTGCGCGCTGCCGATATCGAAGATGAAGAGCATGCCGCCGAAACCTGCGAGCAAACTGCATGCGACATACGAGCCCGTCACGAGCCACGCCGTCGGGACGCCCGAGTATCGCGCAGCGCTTTCGTTGCGACCAGTCGCGAGAAGCCAACGCCCCCACACCGTGCGCGAAAGAAAGAGCCCGATCAGAATCGCCAACACCAGCGCCGGAATCACCGTCGCTGGAAGTCGATAGTCGGTGAGCCCTGGAATCGAGAACTTCGCGAGCGCGATCGCGCGCACATCGCCGTATTCGCCCATGAATCCTTGCGATTGATCGCCCGTCATCCAACGCGCGATGCCGCGATAGAGCAGTAGCCCGCAGAGCGTGACGAGAAACGGCTGCAGTTTCAGTCGTGTGATGAGAAGCCCGTGGCAGAGCCCGATGAACGCGCTCATCGCGAGCACCGTTGGAATCACTTGCCACGGCGTCCATTCGTGTTCGATGAGAAGCCACGGCGTCATGATGCCCGCGAGGCACACGACCGATCCAATCGAGAGATCGATGCCGCCCGTCACGATTACCAACGCTGCACCAAGCGCGAGCACCGAGTAGAGCGCGGTGCGGTTCGTCAACTGCATCAGATTGATGCCGGTCGTGAAGTTCTCCGCGAAAAAGATGCTGAAGACGAGAATCGCGAGAAAGATGCCGATGATGCCGAGCGCGCGCTTCATGCGTGGGTTCCCGTCTGATGCGCGTGGGCGGCTCCGCCCGTCGCGAGGTGCATGATGGCGACTTCGGTCGCTTCGTGGGCGGCAAGCTCGCCCGCGATCGCGCCGTCGTGCATCACGATGATGCGGTCGGCGAGGAGAAGGACTTCTTCCAACTCGCTCGATGCAAAGACAACTGCACTGCCCGCTTCTGCGAGGCGGCGAACCTCGGCGTGAATCTCCGCGCGCGCGCCGACGTCGACACCGCGCGTTGGTTCATCAAGAAGGAGCACCTTCGGATCGACCGCAAGCCAGCGGCCGATGACCGTCTTCTGTTGATTGCCGCCAGAAAGCGTTTGTACGCGCCGCGCGGGCTGCGGCGGGCGCAACTGCATGCGCGCGATCATGCGCGACACGAGACTTGGCTCCGCGCGTTGATCGACCAAACGCGCACGACTCGTGCGATCAATCCACGCGAGCGACATGTTCATCGCTACGGGATTTTCAAGGAAGAGTCCGTTGCGCGCGCGATCTTCGGGCACGATCGCAACGCCACGACGAACACGCGACGAGGCATCACCCGCAAGCGCACTGCCATCGAGTCGAACCTCGCCGCCGTGTGTTGTGACACCCGCGATCGCTTCGAGGATTTCCGTGCGCCCTGCACCGACGAGCCCTGCGAGTCCGACGATTTCACCAGCACGCACTGCAAACGAAACTGGCCGGCGACGTCGATGCGCACTCGTCAACGAGGCAATCTCAAGCCGCACCGCAGCATTCGCTGCAACTTCGCGCCGCGCGCTTGCCGCGATGTCGCGCCCGACCATCAAGCGCTCGATCATCGCGCGGTCGTACTCGCCGCGCACGAGTTCGCCCGTTTTACGCCCATCGCGCAACACAATCACGCGATCGGCGATCTTCATCACTTCATCAAGGTGATGCGAAACAAAGACGACCGCGACGCCCGCGCGTCGAAGTTCATCCATGATTTCAAGCAGTCGATCGGTTTCGCGCATGGTGAGACTCGACGTTGGCTCGTCGAGAATCAAGACGCGCGATTCGGTCGAGAGCGCTTTCGCGATTTCAACCAGTTGTCGCTGCGCGATCGGCAAGGTTCCGCAGAGCGTGCCTGGATCAATCTCAAGCCCAACGCGCGCGAGCCACTTGCGCGCATCGGCACGCATGCGCGCGCGATCGAGAAACCCAAAGCGCGACGGCTCGCGCCCGAGGTAGATCGAGCCAGCAACATCGAGATTTTCCGCGAGATTCAACTCTTGATGCACAAGCGCGATGCCCGCGCGCGTCGCATCACGGACACCATCAAGTTCAACTCCGCCGAGCGCCCCGCGCGCGTCTGCCACTTCGAGCGTGCCTTCACTCGGTTGAACGACGCCCGACAGAATCTTGAGGAGCGTTGACTTCCCCGCGCCGTTCTCGCCAACGATCGCGAGGACTTCGCCACCGCGCACGTCCACGTCGATGGCGGCAAGCGCGGTGACGCCCGCATAGCGGCGGCCAACGCCGCGCACGCGTAGAAGAACTGGTCGTTCAGAAGTCATGCGAAAGGGGCACTCGCGACCAAACTCGCTTTCGTCGCTTTCGTCGCTCTCGTCTCTCTGCGTCCCTTACGTCGCTTCGTCACTTGGGCTCCTCATTTGCCCTCCTCACTTGGCCTCTTTACCAGCCTTGATCTTCGCCTTGAGGTCCTTCCAGAACGCCTCCGCGTTGTCCTTCTTGATGACCTTCGCGGGGATGTTGATGATGCCGTTCGCGGGCACCATCGACATGTCGCCCTTCGTGAACGCGTTCAGGACCTTCACGCTTTCGTAGCCGTAGCCGTACGGATCTTGGACGACCGTGCCGAGCACGAAGCCTTCCTTGATCGCGGCGATGACGTCGGCGCCTTCGTCGAACGCGGCAAGTTGAACCTTGCCTTCCTTGCCGGTCTGGCGAATGACTTCAACCGCGAGCGTCGAGTTGTATTCAAAGAGGCCGGTCATCAGCGCGAGATCAGGGTGCTTGATCATCACGTCTTCGATGTTCGCCTTCGCCTTCGCGCGATCGAACGAATCGGTCCACGTGCCGACGATCGTGTACCCCGCTTCGGTGAAGACCTTCGAAGGCTCGTCGTAGCGCGTTGGATCGGGCGTACGGCCGAGGAGACCGTCGATGAAGCCTTGGCGACGTCGCTTCGCGTTGTCTTGTTCGAGGCGACCGATGAAGATCGCGACCTTGCCGCCCTTGCAACCTTCGCGTGCGAGCTTGCCGCACATGAGGCCTGCGTCGTAGTTGTCCATGCCGATGTAGCAAAGGCGCGGCGCGCTCGGCGCATCGGAATCGTTCGTGATGAGCAGGCTCTTCTCCGCAACGAGGTTGAGCACTTCCGCTTGGTTCGTCGGATCAATCGGGCTGACGGAGATGCCGTCGATGCCCTTGATGACGAGATCTTCGAGCATGCGCTTTTGGTCGCCGAGGCCGCCGCCCGGGAACTCGACC
>JAIYCA010000408.1 GCA_027488265.1 Planctomycetaceae bacterium | reverse complement strand
TGATCTCGCTGCTTCACGGCCGCGAGATTGTCGACGACGCAGAAACCGAGCGCGAACGCGCGCTTCTTCGCGAGTTGCTCGATCGGCTGCATCGCCGTATCAAGCAGGAAGTTCATCCGCTCGAGCGGCTGCTGACCGATCCGACGGGTTGGAATCCAGGCTTTCTCGATCCCAATTCGGCGCTTGAACAGGCGAGAGATTTCGGCGCAATGCTTGAGAGCGTTGTTCCGCTGCGCGACTCCATCGAATCGGAGTTTGTGGCAGAAGTTCGTGCTGTCATCAGCGACGATGTTGCAGCTGTTGCTGAAGCGTTGCTTGCGTCGAACGCCGCGCGCGATGGATGCCTACGACTTTCGAACGCCTTTCAAAGTGTTGCACACGTCGAGGTCTTCGGCGGCGCACCACTCGACTTTGAACTCATGCTGCGCTCGCTGCAAGATGCAGTTGCGCGCACGTGGCTGCGCGAGAGGCTGCGCGAACATGGGCCGATGCTTCGGACGCGAGCGACGGAGTTCAGGCAGCACGCGACCCGTCTGTTGGCGGCCGAGGTCGGCACGCGCGTGGCGATGGCGGCTCTCTCGCTGGCGGGATCGATCGAAGAAGAGATGAGTGCGCTCCGCCGCGCACTGCCGAACGTGGATGACTATCTGCGCGTGGTCGAGTACGACAACGTTTCGATGGAGACGATGAAAGCGCGGGAGCATGGGGAGGCGGATGAGAATGCGCCCCCCGAAGACGAGGGGCGAACTGGTGGACTAACCATCGATCCTGCACCGGCTGTTCACCTTTCGACTACGGTCCTTGAGAGTCTTGAGGCGTGGCGCGACAGTGAGTTGAAGGCGCTTGGGCTGCTCGCGAGTGACGGGTCGGCTGCGATGGAGGATGAACGTGCAGCACGGCTCCCCGAAGTTGCCGATGCTGTGGCCGATGGAGCAGGCGTGACCGCAGAAGCCCCGTCACCGCTCGCGGCAGAGGCTGCAGCTGAGATTGCAGCGGAGGTCGCGCTCCAACGGTGCGGTGAGGGTGCGGTTGGTGTTCGGGAGACACGCCGCATGCTCGCGGTTGTCGAGGGCGCTCCCGCCGACGAGCCAAGTGAGAATAGATTGCTGCTTGAACGGCTGCTTCGCGCCTCGCTCGCGAGGTCGGAACGCGCGTTGGCTGAAGCGCGCGCGGTGTTCGGATTGCCGCTCGCTGCAGAGGCACGAGTGTCGGATGAGTCGATCGACGCGGAGTATTCGCGCCGGATGATTGCAACCCAAGCAGCGCGGTTCGTGTGGCAGAGCGAGCAAGAGTTTGCGCGCACGGCCTTCGAGTGGATCGCCTCGCCGTCCATGCAGACGCGACTTCGCGACCGTGACCGTTGATCGTCGGGAAAGAATGCGACGGGTGCTGCTCAGCCGATGGGCCTGTCCAGTAGGCTACGGCCATGTACGGACTCATCAACAAAGCTGTCGAGGGGCTCGTTCGCACCCGCTTCGGAGACGCGGCGTGGTCGCGAATCCTTGCAAAGGCCGGACTTCCCGACGAACCGTTCGTGTCGATGGAGCAGTACCCCGACAAAACGACCTACGACCTTGTCGGCGCGGCGACCGAAGAACTCGGTGCACCCGCGGAGTTGATTCTCGAAGAGTTCGGGCGATTCTGGACGGTCTACACCGCAGAGGCTGGCTACGGCGAGTTGATGAAGAGCGCTGGTAACACCTTGCCTGAGTTTCTCGGCAATCTCGATCAACTCCACACGCGCGTGAAACTGTCGTTCCCGCATCTGAAGCCGCCGAGTTTCTCGGTGAGCGAGCAAGGCACTGAGAGTCTCGTGCTGCACTACTACTCCGAACGGCCAGGCCTTGCGCCGCTTGTCGTTGGACTGCTCAAAGGACTCGGCGATCGATTTGGTCTTGAGGTCGAGACGACGTATGAGCGTGTTGACGGCGGACGGCCACACGATCGATTCCTTGTGCGTTGGCGTACGAAGGGCGCGGCAGCGTGAGCGATGGTGGTACAGGTCGAGTGCCGGGCGCGCGCGACGAATCGCTGATTCGTACGTTGTTTCCGTTTTTCATCGCGATTGATCGAAGCCTGCGTGTGACCGCGGTCGGACCGCGTTGGCAGACGGCGCTACCTGAGTTGGAAATTGGCGCGTCGTTTTCTGACCACGTGGTCATCGATCGTCCGACGGACGTCACTGAGTTTGATGCGATTTCCGCGCACGATGGCGCGATTTTCATGCTGTCGCTTGCGAAGCGGCCGCTCTTCAAGCTGCGTGGTCAGTTCGTGCGCGTTCATGGTGATGACGGCGCTGATCGACTGCTTTTCGTCGGCGGGCCTTGGTTTACGAACATCTCCGATCTCTCGGCGTTGGGCCTGACGATGCAGGACTTTCCACCGCATGATGCGCGTGGAGATTTTCTGATTCTCCTTCAAACACAGGAGTCGACCAATCGTGATTTGCGCGAGCTCACGGCGCGACTGCGCAGCCAGATGGCGAAACAACGACAACTCGAAGAAGAACTGCGCCAGATTCAGAAGATGGAGCTTGTGGGCCGGTTTGCTGGTGGAATCGCGCACAACTTCAACAACATTTTGATGGCGATTCACGGATACACCGCGCTTGCGCTGTCGCGCGCACCGGCCGGTGAACAAGTTCGCAACAGCCTTGAGCAAATTCGGCTTGCAACTGATCACGCGGCCGCACTCACGCGCGCGCTTCTTGCAATGAGTCGTCAGCATCCATTGCGCATCGAATCGCTCGATTTGCGACGAGAGGTTTCAGAGTTGGAGCGTCTCGCGAAGCCGCTTCTTGGCGAGCGTGTGGAACTCGTGTGCGAAGTGCATCCGGATGCTGGACGTGCGCAAGCTGACAGCGCAGCACTCAAGCAGATCTTGATGAATCTCGTACTGAATGCGCGCGACGCGATGCCCAAAGGTGGGCATGTGCGTATCGAGGCGCGTCCTCCGACAACAGCACCGAGTGAATCGTTGCGTCACGGAGATTTCGTCGAGTTTCTCGTGTCCGATGATGGCATCGGTATGGACGAAGCCACAAAAGCGCGGATTTTCGAGCCGTTTTTCACAACGAAAGAAGTCGGCAAAGGTGTTGGGCTCGGGCTTTCTTCGGTGTACGGCTTGGTTGAGCAACTCGGCGGCAAGATCGCGGTTGAGAGTGCGCCTGGCGTTGGAACAACCTTCCATGTCTTCCTGCCGCGGATCGTGGGTGTCGCGGAAACAAAGCAGGTTACGCCCACGATCGCGCACGGCGGTCGCGGCGAACGCGTGCTGCTCGTGGAGGACGAATCAATGGTTCGTCAGTTGCTCGAGCGGGTGCTTTCGCAGGCGGGCTATCAAGTGTCATCGAGTCTCACGTCCGAGGCTGCGCTCAAATTCGCAACCGCAGGTCGCTCGTTTGATCTGATCGTGACCGACGTTGTGATGCCTGGCCTGACGGGGCCGGAACTCGCAGCGAAGATTGAGCAAGCCTGCGGAGTGACACCGACGATTTTCATGTCGGGCTACAGCGAGGATCCTGCACTGCGCGAGGGGCGTCTCAGATCGCATCAGCGATTCATGCCAAAGCCTTTCACGCCGCCAGATCTTCTCGTCGTCATTCGCGAGTTACTTACTCAGTATCCGCGGCGTGACAGCGCGATTGTGTGACGTGCAGAGCTCCGTGATACTCGCGGACATCGCGGACATCGTGGACATCGCGAGTGTCGCGAGGGGCGTACGTTTGAGTGGTTGGCTGGAGGTGGCGATCTTTCGCGCCGATTTTTGCACCAACATTTTTGCGTGGATTTTTCTGCCACACTTTTCGAAGTGTGGATGTCCGTGCCGTAGATTTGGCTGCAGGAGGGCGCGATGAGCGCGCTTCGGTCGGTGCGCGCCCTCGGAGGGTTTGCTGCACAACGAGTTTTGGGGGCGTGGCTATCGAACGTGATCTGCAAGCCAGATCGACAAACGTGATCGGGGGAAAGAATGTCTTCTCACAGATTGGGGAAGTGGATTCGGGCTTTGCAGCCCGTGCTTTGTGCTATTTGCGGGTGTTTCCATGAGGCAGTCCGACGGGCATTGCGCGGAGTGCTGAGACGCGCCGTTTCGGAATACGTCGGGGCAGTCGGCCGTCGCCTGAACTGCGCGATGGAAGGAGGCGCGAGGCGGCGCGAAGCATGGAAGTGCAATGTGGGGGGGCGACAGCCCAATACGTGGAGCGCGAAGCGCGCTGGTGTTCTTTGTGTCGTAACGTGTGTCGTTGTTTCGATCACGCAGCCCGTGAGCGCGATGGTGCGCGGTATCGCTCTATGCAAGTCGCACAGGAACGTTGCTCCGTGGGAGATTGCGCATTCATCTTCCGCACGTCGCGCGGTTGAGAGTGACGCCGCGTTACGCATGCGCATGGCTGAACTCACTTCACAAGCAGCTGCGGCGCTACGGATCGCATCGTGGACAGACGGGATTGCGCCGACGATCGATGCGCCGCTCGAGTTAGAGCGGAGCGAGATACTGGCAGCACTCGTGAGCGATGTTCCACCGCCGCCGCGCGGAGCGTGGGCTGCGTTGCGTGCAGGACGGGATCCGACGGGAGATACTCAACACGGCTCAAACAATGAGAGTGATGGCGCTTCTGTCGCCGATCGCGCGCGGAGCACAGCAACCAAACTACGAAGTGCGAGTCTCTCGCGAGATGAGGATCTCGACCGCGCATGCGCGCTTCTTGTCAAGCATGCGCTCGTCAAAGCGCTCGCTTGCACAGTGGCTGCGCAAGCCGAGGATGGTCTCGGCCCGGCAGGTCCACTACCTGCGGACATCGTTCGCCGCATCGTCGACTCGCTGCCGCTGCCGCCTGACCATCCTGGATCGGATCCGGCGCGCCAGCGAACGCTCAAGCGACTTGAGCGCACGCGCGTGGGCGCACGCCTGCCGAAATCGATCGAAGCCGAGGCGCGTAATGCCGAAAGTGACTTTCGAGAAGCACACGCAGTCGCGCGTGCGTGGCTCGCGCGGCTCGATGTCATTCATGGCATGCTCGCGCGAATGGCCGACGTCGAGGGAGTAGCGGTCATTCGTGTGTCACGCGCGATCCGGCTCGCGTCCGCGGGTTGGGATCCTGAGATTGCCTCGACAATGGATGCGCGACCGCTCGGTGATGATGGCGCAACACCCTTGACGGGCACTGAACGCCCGTTCGACCGCGTGCTCGCCGAGATCCGAACTGCACGAAACAAAGGGTTCGCGTGTGGGGCGCTTGCGGAAAGTTTGCAAGCTGCACGAGTCGTCGACGTCGAAGTGGTGGAGTCGGTCGCGGCTGATGGAGACGGGGTGCTGCAGCTCGGACGTCGCCGCGTCCGTGTCACGGATGAACGTCTCGACGATTGGCGCCGCGCCTGTGGAGTGCGACCAAATCCAACGCAGATTCCACCGCCAGCTCGCGGTTCTGCACCATCGCGTCGAATTCGTGATGCGCCGTTTGGAATCAAACCGTTGGGGTAGCGTGTGAAGGCACGCTCCACAGGCGTGCGCGGCCTCAGCGTGCGGCCGCGCCGCCGCTGATCATCGCGTGTGGCGTGACCCGTCTCTGAGTTAGCGCTTGCACATCGACGTGCATCCAACGCCTCGGCTACCCTCGCCCGCCGTGGAGAACTCCCTCGACCGATTCGCTCGTCAGATGCGACTCGCCGGATTCGGCGAAGCGGGGCAGCGTCGCCTCAGTGAGGCGCAGGTGCTGGTCGCGGGTTGTGGTGCACTCGGCACCGTGGTGTGTGAGCAACTCGTTCGAGCGGGTGTTGGAACAGTCACGATCGTTGATCGCGATGTGGTCGATCGTTCGAATTTGCAACGGCAGACACTCTTTGCAGAGCGCGATGCAGATCGTGGCACTCCGAAGGCGGAGGCTGCGAAGGCGCGTTTGATGCAGATTCGCTCCGACGCTCGAGTGCGGGCCGTTGTCGATGATCTTCGAAGTGACAACGCGCTTCGCATCTGTCGCGAACATCACATGCTCGTGGACTGTCTCGACAACTTCGAAACGCGTTACGTACTGAATGATTGTTCGGTCGCCCTCGAAGTACCGCTGGTTTACGGAGGCGCGGTCGGACTCCGCGGAATGGCGGCGCTTCTTTCGCCGAAAGGACGCGAGACGCCCTGTCTCCGCTGCATCGCGCCAGAGCCGCCTGCGGTCGGCGAGGTCGAAACGTGCGACACCGTGGGCGTTCTTGCGGCAACGACGGGAATTGTTGGTTCGCTTGAAGCGGCGTTTGTCCTGCGATGGATCGCAGGCGAGGCGAGCGGGTCGGATGCAGTGGATCCGAGGCTCATTCGGTTTGATCTCGCATCGGGTGCATTCTCGTCGGCGACTTTGCGTGGTGCGCGCGATCAAGCGTGTCGATGTTGTGGTGCGAGACAGTTCGACTTTCTCGAAGCTACGCACAGCTTGGCGCAGCGGGTGCGTGTGCTTTGCGGTCGGAACGCGGTGGAGGTTCCAGTTGGCGAAGCGCTCGACACACAAGGAATGGATCGCGTCGAAGGACGCCTTGCTGCACTTGGGTTGGTTGAACGCCTCGTATACGAGGACGTGACGACGTTGTCCGTGCAATGGAAGGATGGCCAGGCGTGGAGCCTGCAACTCATCGCTTCACCTCACGCAACGCGTCTGGTCGTCGGAGGGACGTCGGATCCAGAAGTTGCGCGTGGGGTCGTCGCACGGGTGCTCGGATAACGCGCCGCATGCTGATCCACATGCTGATCCAAATGAGCGCGGGTGAGGGGAGCGCGGCCGGCGAGTTGCGCTGCGCACCGGGCGAGGTTCGTGCGTGTGCCCGCGGGTCTCTCGGTGCTTCGAGGCTTCATCCCTGCAAATCACTCGACATTTCGCGCGCTGATCGAGGATCCCGCTTGGCGTTGACCGCGTGAAAGCTACACTCGAAAAGTCGTCCGAGAGCCAGCGATCGAGCGTTTCGTCGCGGCTTTGCGGGAGAACACGCGGTCAAGCCGCGGAGTACAGAGATCGAGCACTGCAGCACGGCACAACCCGATGCCTGCGCAGTTGTGACGGCTAAGGCGAGTCAGACTTTGTACTCGCCACGGAGAAACGTCACTCCCACGCGGGAGTCTTCTCACGGGATCGAACCTATGTCCATGACCTTCGCTGAACTCGTGGGGCGTATCGCTGAGATC
>JAIYCA010000413.1 GCA_027488265.1 Planctomycetaceae bacterium | reverse complement strand
TTCAAGCGAAAGCGCCCCCGCCTTCAAGCGAAAGCGCCCCCGCCTTCAAGCGAAAGCGCCCCCGCCATGAGGCAGGGGCGCTTCGTGTTGTTGCGTGGATTCCCGAGTGGATTATCGCGTCTTTTACGCGCTCCGTTCGGGGTCAACTCACCTCAAGATCACTTCTTGAGGACGGCTTCCTTCAGCTTCTCTGGCATGACGCGGTAGGTAAGCGGCTCCATCGAGCTTGTCGCGCGACCTTGCGTCATCGAGCGGAGCGCCGTCGTGTAACCGAAGAGTTCGGAGAGCGGCACTTCGCAGGTGAGGAGACGTGCGTTGCCGCGCATCTCTTGGTCGGTGATCTGACCGCGGCGGGACGCGATGTCGCCCGACACGTTGCCGAAGAATTCGTCCGGCGTCGTGACGACGAGCTTCATGATGGGCTCGAGGAGCGCCGGCTTCGCCTTCATGACCGCCTCGCGGAAGGCGAGCATGCCCGCCTGTTCGAATGCGACCTGGCTCGAGTCGACGTCGTGGTACGAACCGAACACGAGTTGGACGCGCACGTTGATGACGGGGTAGCCGCCGAGAACGCCCGAGGCCGCTGCTTGACGCACGCCGTATTCGATCGACGGGATGAACTCGCGCGGAACGACGCCGCCCGAGATCTTGTCTTCGAACACAACGCCGTCCTTCATCTTCAGTTCTGCTGCTTCCGCCTCTTCCGGCGTGATCGGCATGACGGTGACGACAGCGTCACCGAACTGACCGCGACCACCGGACTGCTTCTTGAAGAGACCGCGGACTTCGTTGGCTTGGCCAGTGATCGTTTCGCGGTACGAAACGCGTGGCTTGCCGACGTTGACGCCGATCTTCATGTCGCGCGTGAGCTTGTTCTTGATGATTTCAAGGTGAAGCTCACCCATGCCCGCGATGATCGTTTCGCCGGTTTCTTCGTTGTAGTTCGAACGGAACGACGGGTCTTCACGACGGATCGTGGTGAGCGCGTCGCCGAGCTTCTTCTTGTCGTCTGCGGTGATCGGCTCGATCGCCATCGAGATAACCGGCTCGGGGAAGGTCATACGCTCGAGGATGATCGGATTCTCTGGATCGCAGATCGTGTCACCGGTGTACGAGTTCTTGAGACCGACGACGGCGACGATGTTGCCTGCGTCCACTTCTTCGAGCGCGTTGCGGTTGTTCGCGTGCATTTCGAAGATGCGGCTGACGTTTTCACGCTTGCCGTTGCCTGGGTTCAACACGCGCGTGCCCTTGTCGAGCTTGCCCGAGTAGACGCGGATGTAGGTGAGGTCGCCGTGGGTATCCGAAACAACCTTGAACACGAGCGCGGAGAATGGCGCGCTTGGGTCGTGCGGACGAGTCATCGGCTGATTGACGTCGTCTGGGTTGACGCCCTTGGTGTCGGGACGCTCGGTCGGATTCGGCAAGTAGTCAATCGCAGCGTCGAGGATCTTCTGAACGCCGATGTTCTTGAGAGCTGCGCCGCAGAGGACGGGGAAGCACTTGATGGCGATGGTGCCCTTGCGGAGGCCGGCCTTGATGTGCTCGTTGGTGATCTTTGATGGATCCGTGAGGAACAACTCCATCATGTCGTCGTCGACTTCCGAAACCTTCTCGATGAGTTCAGCGCGGTAGTACTCGGCCTTTTCCATGAGATCTGCTGGGATCTCTTCGTAGGTCAACGTGCCGCCCTGGTCTTCGGTCGAGAAGCGAATGGCCTTCATTTCGACGAGGTCGATGACGCCCGCGAAATCGTTGCCCTTGCCGATCGGGAGCTGGATCGCGATGCCGTTGGCGCCGAGGCGCGAGCGGATCGACGCGAAGGAGTAATCCCAGTCAGCGCCCATCTTGTCCATCTTGTTGATGAAGCAGAGACGAGGCACGCCGTAACGGTCGGCCTGACGCCACACGGTTTCCGATTGCGCTTCGACGCCTTCCTTGCCGTCAAACACGGCGCAGGCGCCGTCGAGAACGCGCAGCGAGCGCTCGACTTCGATGGTGAAGTCGACGTGGCCCGGGGTATCGATGAGGTTGATCTTGTACTTGACGTCGTCCTTCTCCCACGGGCAAGTCGTCGCGGCCGACTGAATGGTGATGCCGCGCTCTTGTTCTTCCTGGAGGAAGTCCATCGTGGCCATACCTTCGTGCACTTCGCCGATCTTGTAGTTGCGGCCGGTGTAGAAGAGGATGCGCTCAGAGACGGTGGTCTTACCTGCGTCGATGTGGGCGCAGATACCGATGTTGCGGACCTTGGTGAGATCAGTAGCCATGACGATTTCCTGAAGAGTTGCCGAGCCGACGGGCGCGGCGGTGGGGGAATGACTGGACGCCGTTCTCGCGGCGTTGAAGTCGGGTTGATTGTGAACGAGTGGGAAGGCGGGCTTCGCTTTGAAGGACCGCGGGGGCGGGCGCGGTCTACCTCAACCAGTCGCGCGGCGACGAACCAACGCGCAAGCACGCGCAAGGGTCGTCGACGGCAGGACATGAATCGGGGTCGTTGGGCACGCTGCTCAATCTCAAAACGGCCGGAATTCGGCCGAGTCGGAGAGTGTAGGGAAGCGTCCGGCCGAATGCAACGGCCTGAACGGCAGAGAGTTCGGTCAGAAAGCGTGCTTCGGAAACGCCAAGCGCGTTCTTCACACCGTCCGAACGAACGCGCCCTCGGGAATCTGCTCGCGGGCGAGGATTGGCTTCACTTCGGCGAGGTAACGGCGGCCATCTTCGACGTATCCCGCGGTCGGAGCGAGGTCCGGTAGGAACGCGGCGAAATAGGCGTTGAGCCGTTCCATCGAGAGTTCGCGCACGTACTTCGCAGCCATCGACGCGAGTGCCACTGGAAGGTGCCGTTCTTCCGCAGCCACCTCGAAACTCACGAAAAGGCCCTCGCCGATCTCGTAGGCCGAGCGCTCATCGTCTTCGTGGAGCACGCGCACGGGTTCGCCCTGCGCGACATGGGCCTCAAGTTCGGCGCGGTAGGAACTCCGACCACCCTGGCGGTCGATCGCGACAAACGCGCGGGCACCATCGCGCAACGCGTCAATCGTGCGGAGCGCGCCGAAGACGAGCGACATGTTCACATGCGCTTTGTTGCGAAGCCGCTCGTACAACGCGTTGAAATCCTCGGGGTCGAGCGTCGCCACCGAGAGGCGTTCGATGGTGATCGCGTGTTGATCGAGCGCGCGGGCGACGAGATTGCGCGCAATCGCGATCGAGTCGGCGGTCTGCGCGGTTGGAAGCGGCCGCGACGACGCATGCCACGGTGTGCCGCGTCCAACGCGGGCCTGCACACCGAGGGTTTGAAAGAGCGAGCCGTCGTCCGTGTGCGGTCCGCCCGGCGCGAACGCCAAGACTCCGCGCTCAAGATGGATCAGCGGTTCTTTGCCGTGACTCTTCAACTTCTTGCTGTCGGCGATCGCGATGCGTCGACGCGTGTCCTTCGGCTTGCGACAGACGCCGCGGTCGAGCAACTTCCAGAGGTCAAACGAGATTGGATCGGGCGCACTGGTTGCGCTCGCGCCAGCCCTTGCCACGAGTTCATCGGGGATACGAAACGCCGACGCGCCGACGCACAGCGGTCCAAGTAGCGGCCCGTAGCCTGATTCATCGATCCCAGCGTAAATCACGCGGGCACGATACCGCGGTCGCCTTGCTCCAACGTCGCGCGAATCCAGCCGCCGCCGAGAATTCGCTCTTGATCGTCGTAGCAGACGACCGCTTGTCCGGGCGCCACGCCTGATTCAGGGCGATCGAATTGGACGCGCAAAATCCCGTCATTCCAGCGCGCGCGAGCGGGAATTGGCACGCCGTGCGCGCGAACTTGCGCGGTGCACGTGATTTCATTCTCCGCCTCGCGCGTGGACGCGTCGGCATACCACGTCACGTCCGTCGCTTCGACGCCCGACACTTCGAGCGACGCACGCGGGCCAACGACAACTTCGTTGCGCACTGGGTCTTTTCGCAGAACGTACAGCGGAATCGATGCGGGCACGCGCAAGCCTTTGCGCTGGCCGACCGTGAAGCGTTGATGTCCCTCGTGTCGACCGAGTTCACGCCCGCTTTCATCGACGATGGCGCCTTCGGTGAATCGTTCAGGTGCGCGACGCTCGAGGAAATCCGCGTAATCGTCGGGAACGAAGCAGATCTCTTGCGAATCAGGCTTATCGAAAACGGGAAGCCCAAACGCGCGCGCCAACTCGCGGACGGCGGGCTTCTCCATCTCGCCGATCGGCAGCATCATGCGCGCGAGCGCTTGCGGGCCGATCCCAAACAAGACGTACGACTGATCCTTCGCGCGATCGAGCCCGCGGCGAATGCGCGGACCGTGCTCGGTTTGAGCAACACGCGCGTAATGACCTGTCGCAACGGCGTCACAACCAAGTTGCTCGGCGTACTGGCGCAACTTTCCGAACTTCAGCCAATCGTTGCAGCGCACGCATGGATTTGGCGTGCGGCCTGCGTGATACTCGCTCTCAAAGTACGAGATGATGCGGCCGAAATCGTTGCGGAAATTGACGACGTAGAAGGGGATTCCAAGTTTCGCCGCCACAAGCCGCGCGTCGGCCGCATCGTTGATCGAACAACACCCTTGATGACCGATGCGTGCACCTTTTGAGGTGTTCGGCGAAGCGCTCGCATCGAGTCGACACGTTGGTGCATCTTCCGCAACGGGAGTTTCGAGTGCTTCGCCCGGGCTTCCAAGTCGCATGAAACAGCCGACGACCTCGTGGCCGGCTTGTTGAAGCAGCGCAGCGGCGACAGAACTGTCGACGCCGCCTGACATGGCGAGGAGCACTTTCACGGCGTTCTTTCCGCCGAGAGATTAGGCGACGCTGACGTCGCGGCAGAGGTAAACATCTTGAATCGCGTGGAGCAACTGCACGCCTTCCGCCATGGGCTTCTGAAACGCCTTGCGACCCGAGATGAGGCCCGTGCCGCCCGCGCGCTTATTGATGACCGCAGTCTTCACGGCCTCCGCGAGGTCGTTCGAACCGCTTGCGCCGCCGGAATTGATGAGCCCCGCGCGACCGCAGTAGCAGTTGAGCACTTGGTAGCGGCAGAGATCGATCGGGTGGTCGGTCGCGAGATCGGAGTACATCCGCTTATCGAGTTTGCCGTAACTCGAGTCGCCTGCATTGAGCGCGACGAAGCCGCCGTTGAGTTCCGGAAGCTTCTGCTTGATGATGTCGGCCTTGATGGTGACACCCAAGTGATTCGCTTGACCAGTCAAGTCGGCCGCAACGTGGTAGTCCTTGCCGCCTGTCTTGAACGAG
>JAIYCA010000316.1 GCA_027488265.1 Planctomycetaceae bacterium | reverse complement strand
CAACTTCCACTTTGCCGGACTTGCCGAGGGTCACATCAATCACGAGTTCCGCGAGCGCGTCTGCATCGCAGTCCACCTCGAATCCATTCAGATCCAAGTGCATTGAAATCCAGGAAGACAAGTGCAGTAGCGGTGCCCGTTCGTTTGTTGCCGTCAACGAACGGGTGGTTTTGCACGAGGTGGAACAGATAGGCTGCAGCCATGAGGAACAAATCGTCGTGCAGAAACTGCCCGCCGAATGCAGCGCACGGCTGAGCGATCGCCGAGAGCATGAGCCCTTGGTCGCGAATTTCGGCCGGACCTCCGTAGCGTTCGATCTGATCCGCATGAATCTCGAGAACGTCGGACGGCCCAAGAAAAATCGGCCCCGCGGTTTCTTCAGTCATTGTGCGAGTCTCCGCAACGTTTTCGAGTGGCGTGCATTCACGCGCTCAAGCGCGGACTTCACCTTGCCGCGACGCGGAGATGCGGATGCGGGAGTGATTGTGAGCACGGTTCCATCGGTCGAGATCTCGAGTTCGGTTTCTGGCGTGATCTTGAGGAGTTCCATGATCGCGCGGTCGATCACGAGGGCGTAACTATTTCCGTGCTTGGTCAGGGTCTTGGTCATGGTGGTTCGTGGTGGTTCGTGGTGGTTCGTGGTGGTTCGTGGTGGTTCGTGGTATTCCGTTGTATATCCAATGTAGTATCCGCTTGAGGGGTGCGGCAAGTTGAAACGCAGATATTCAGAACGCTCTGCAGGCAACTTTCGTGGGGAGAGACGGCGCGCCCGATAGGATCCTTGCTTATGCCTACCCCTCGCCCACTCCATACCCTCGCGAACGTGGGCAAAGCAACGCTCGGCGATTTCGAGCGACTCGGAATCCGCACACGTGCGCAACTCGCGCGGCGCAATGCGTACCGACTCTACGAGCGGCTCTGCGCGTTGACCGCGCAGCGGCACGATCCGTGCGTGATCGATGTCTTCCTCGCCACGATCTCCGAGTGTCGCGGAAACGCGCCGCGCGACTGGTGGCTCTTCACACCCGAGCGAAAGCGTGCGCTGGCGGCCAATCCGAGGCTTGCTCCGACGGCAGCCAAACCTTCGACTCGAGTCCTTACCGAAGCCCGTGCTCAAGCCCGTACCGAAGCCCGTACCGAAGCCACTACTCAAAGCGCAGGTGCTTCACGCTCTCGCCGCGATCGCGAAGTTCGCGCAGCGCGTCGATCCCGATCGCAAGATGCTGCGTCACGAAGCGCTCGGTGACAGTGCGATCGCTCTCCGCGCTCTTGACACCTTCTGGTGTCATCGGATTGTCGGAGACGAGCAGCAGCGCGCCTTTCGAGATCCCATTCGCAAAGCCGACGAGGAAGATCGTCGCAGTCTCCATGTCGATTCCGATCGCGCGGATCCGAAGCAGGTACTCACGCACGCTCTCATCGTGTTCCCACACGCGGCGATTCGTCGTGTACACCGTTCCTGTGAAGTAGTCGCGGTTGTGCTTGATGATCGCTTCGCTCACCGAGCGCTGTAGACGGAACGATGGAAGCGCTGGGACTTCGGGCGGCATGTACTCGTTGCTTGTGCCTTCGCCGCGAATCGCCGCGATCGGCAGCACGAAGTCGCCGAGTTTGGTCTTCTTAAGACCGCCACACTTCCCAAGGAAAAGCACGGCTTTCGGCGCGACAGCACTCAGGAGGTCCATCGTCGTCGCGGCCATCGCACTTCCCATGCCGAACGACAGGATCGTGATGTTTTCTGCGGTCGCAGAGAGCATCGGTTTATCGCGGCCAATCACTGGTACGCCGAAGCGCTCTGCGAAGAGTTCGACGTAGTTCGAGAAGTTCACGAGCAAGATGTACTGCCCGAAATCCTCGAGTTTGCGGCCGGTGTAGCGGGGGAGCCAGTCGCGGACGATCTCGTCTTTCGTCTTCATGCGCGCACAGTACCGCGCGGCACGCGACATGTGCACTCGCAGAAGGCGGAGCTTGCGATCCTTGATTCCGAATTCGGGTGCGTTCCCACTTCCGTCGCGAATTCAAACGCGACGCCGCAGAGCGCACGCAGCACCGCCGATGGACGCACGCCGCACCGTGTCGATGTCGATCGGTGTGGATCTCAGAATTGTGCCTGGAGGCAAAGTCATGCAGAGCGAAGCGATCGGAGAATCCCAACGTGGCGCAGATGGTGCGGTTGCGTCCGCAACCGCAAGCGTGAACACGAATGCGGTAACACAGTCAACACAGGTCACGCCGACCGTGGAAGCGCCGGCACATGCTGCGACTTCACCCGAAGTGGCATCGCCTCAAGCGGCAGTCTTCGACGTGTCCGCATTTCAAGCCCCCGCATTCGAGAGCATCGAGCGTGCACCCTTCGGATCGCAGGCGGGGAAACCCGCAGAACTTGAACCGTTGGCAGCGTTGCCCGAGGTTTCAAACATCGCGTTCATCGGATTTGCGGCAACCCTCGTCGTGTTGACGGTCGTGATGGCGACACTCGCGTGGCGATTGGCCCGGGTGAAGCTCGAGTCAGGCGAAGTTCGCCTTGCATGGACGCTCGGTGTCAAGTTGACGACGGGCTTCGGCGCGCTCGCGATCGCGCTTCTCGTGGTCGGTGCATTCAGCATGCGATCGTCGACGACATCGCAGCGGGCGCTCTCAGAAGTCGTCGACGCGGGCGCAGAAGTCGAGGCACTCGCGATCGTGCGACGCGAAGTCGGTTCTGCGCGATTCGCGGTTGCCGAGTTTGTTTCACACGAGCGTGCAGAAGATCTCGCTGCGTACAGCGATGCGATGGCAACGCTTCGTGCGGGGGTCACGCGCGCTGAAGGCGCGATCGAGGACGCGGAGGTGCGCTCCACGCTGCGTGACGTGACGACCGAAGCCGATCGGTTCGAGGCCCGCGTTCGTGAAGCCGTGGAACTTTTGGACAGGCGCAACGGGGTCGTGGATAGTCAAATGACGGTTGTCGCGCGTGCCGCGAACGATCGTCTTGAGTCATTGATCACGCAAGCGAATGCGGTGACGAAGGCTGGCGCATCATCGATGTCGAGTGACTCGGCGCTCAATCCGCTCCGGTTGGCTGAGATCGACGAGCGCTTCCTCGAAGCGCGTTTCGCGTTCTTCCGCTATCTCCGAAGTGGACAAGCGCGCGATGCAGATGATGCGCAGAAATTGGCCGGTGAGGCTCGCGATGCCGCGCGAACAATGGCATCGGAATTGGACGCGGCACAGGCATCGTTCGCGATGAGTTTGCGCGCGTTCGCAGACGCCGCAGCGTTCTATGCCGAGCGCGTCGATGAGGTGGTGAAACTCGAGAAGTCGCTCGCACTTGCTACGAATGAAGCGCTGCGCGTGGTTGGCCCACAACTTCGTGCGCACACAGAGACGCTCATGACATCAGTCGCTGCTGGTCGCGATCGGGTCACTGCGGAAGCTGCGGAATCGGGAAACACCAATGCAATTTCGATCGCAGCGATCGCGGGGATTTCGGTGGCGGCGGCGCTCGCGCTCGGCGTCATCATCACGCGCAGCATTGTTCGCCCCGTCACGACGGTGGTCGAAGGAATCCGTCGCGTTGCCGATGGCGACCTGACGAGTGGAGAAGTGGCAGTTCGTTCGCACGACGAAGTTGCGCAAATGATTCGTGCAATGAACACCATGACTCACTCGCTCACGGGGCTCGTTGGCGAGGTGCAATCCGGAACGGCGCAAATCGAGGCGGGAACTGGGCAGATTTCGTCTGCGAGTCAGTCGCTTGCGGAAGGCGCGTCGCGACAAGCAGCGAGCATTCAGCAGATCAGCGCTTCGATGGAGGAGATGGCCGCGATGACGGCGCGCAACGCCGAAAGCGCCACGCAGGCAAGCGGCATGTCGGCGCATTCGAAGCATGCTGCAGATAAGGGACAGACCGAGATGCGCGAGATGGCGCGTGCGATGGAAGAGATCAAGGCATCGAGCGGCGAAATCGCAAAGATCATCAAGGTCATCGATGAGATCGCGTTTCAGACGAATCTGCTCGCACTCAATGCGGCGGTCGAAGCTGCGCGTGCGGGCGAGGCTGGCAAGGGTTTCGCCGTTGTTGCGGAAGAAGTCCGCAATCTCGCAGGACGCTCGGCGCAAGCCGCGCGCGAGACGGCATCGATGATCGATCAAGCGACGACACGCGCCGATCGCGGAGCGGATATCGCGGGTCGAGTTTCGGTTTCGCTTGATGAGATCGTGACGGCGACTGCGCGCGTCAACGAGATCCTTGCGGAAATTGCGGCCGCGTCGCAGGAGCAGTCGAAGGGGATTGGGCAGGTCAATTCGGGTGTTGCGGAGCTGGACAAGGTCGTCCAGTCGACCGCAGGGAACTCCGAGGAACTTGCCTCGGGTGCTGAGGAAACCGCGTCTCAGGTGATTTCGCTCCAACAGCTCGTTTCACGCTTCCGCGTGAAGACGCTGCAATGACTTGCGTGCAGAAATCTGCGTGAACTCGTTGCGCTCCACCGACCGCGCACGGCGCCGACTCCGACGCCGTGCGCGGTCTCTTTTGGTTTCGCTATTCTTCTGCCGCCATGCCTGAAACAAACCACGCCGCCACTGATCTCGTCCCGCTCGCCCAGCTTTTCACCGAAGCCCGCACCTACAGCGCGTGGCAACCAAAGCCTGTCAGCGACGATCTGCTCCATCGACTCTACGAGATGGTGAAACTCGGCCCAACGAGCGCAAACTGCTGCCCGATGCGACTGGTTTTTGTGAAGAGTGCTGACGCGAAGGAACGCCTCAAGCCGTGCTTGGCGCCCGGCAACGTTGAGAAGGCGATGAGCGCGCCGGTGACGGTCATCGTGGCGATGGACATGGAGTTCTACGAGAAAGTTGGCATGCTCTTTCCGCCCGTGGACACGCGGCCGTGGTACGCAGGGAAGCCCGAAGCGATCGAGGCGGCGGCGACGCTCAACACGAGTTTGCAGGCGGCGTATCTCTTTGTTGCCGCGCGTGCGCTTGGCCTCGACTGCGGCCCTATGGGTGGCTTCGACAAGGCGAAGGTCGATGCGGAGTTCTTGAAGGGAACCACGTGGCGCTCGCTTCTTCTCTGTAACCTCGGTTACGGAGATCGTGCGAAGTTGCATCCGCGTCTCCCGCGTCTTTCGTACGACGAAGTCTGCCGCACGGTTTGAGTTCGTCGTGGTGATCGCGAATCGAAAAAGCAACGCGCCGCATCGTTCGATGCGGCGCGTTGTTCGTGAGACGAGCGAGCTGCCGATTTGCCCGCGGTTTCGCTCGTCGCGTTGCGTGCGCATTCTGGTGCGCTTGTGCACGGCGTCGCGACGCTCGAATCGATTTACTTCGGCGACGATGGGTTGCCGGGCTTGGGTCCGCCACCGCCACCGCCACCGCCACCGCCACCGCCACCGCCGCCACCACCACCGCCACCGCTACCGGGTTGACGTGGGCCGCGTCCGCCGCCGGGGCGTGCCTTCTTGTACTCGTCTTCCGAAATCTT
>JAIYCA010000131.1 GCA_027488265.1 Planctomycetaceae bacterium | reverse complement strand
CGCTTTCGATCGACGCGCCGCAACTCACACGCGGGCTTCGCGCGCAGTTGCCCCCGCCACTCGATTCCTCAGCAACCGCGATTGACCTCACGACTGCCAGCCGATTCACGTTGCAACTCGATGAAATCACCGCGCGTTGGCAAGATCAGCCGCCACAGGGCACTGATCCGATGGAGCTGTACCACTTGAAGGGTGCAGCGACGTTCGATGCCGCGGCGTTTGAGACAGGCGTTGCATTCACAGGGATGAATGCGTCGCTCCCGTTCTCGCTTGAGTACACGCCGCGCACAACGACGCCTGTCAAGTTTGAAGCGCGCGTCGTTTCTTCGCGTGCGACTGTGATTGAGCGACTGATGGGCGCATCGATCATCAACCTGTCGACGGATGCGACGGGCGATGCACTCAACATCGATGGCGCCGGCGACTTCGCGCTCGGCCGATTCGATGTCACGGCGCGCACCGATTTCAAAGCCGATCGCTATCAAGTTCGTGTTCGTGTCGCAGGTGCGGATTACGTACTCGTGCGTGATCCCGCACGAGAGTCAGAGCGCACCACAGCGAATGCGGGCGCCGATGGACGCGTCGCAGGCGTGCTCGAGGTCGAAGGCCCGATGGGCTCGACACCCGAAGATGTTGCTGGTCGAAAGGGTTGGGGACGTGCGGCTGTGCACGACGCGCGACTCGCCGATGCGCCGATTGCGATGCGCGCCTTGCAACTCACGCAATTGATGCTTCCCATCAATGCGGCACTCAAGACACTGAGTACGTCGTTCACCATTCAAGGTGACACGGTCGATCTCGACACCTGCACGCTGACGACCGGAACACTCACGCTCAACGGCAAGGGAAAGCTGGATATCCCAACCTTCGCGCTTGCGATGCGATTCTTCCCGAAAGGCACAGTTCCGATCTTGAGTGATGTCATCGGAAGCGTCACGAACCAGTTGTTTGCGATTGACATTCGCGGCACGCTCGGCGATCCGCAGACAAGCGTTGTCGCGATTCCAGCTGCGGCAGCGATGCCGACGATGCAGCCATCGACGTCAAACACGGCCACCACGCCGCCATCAGCAAATACACCGCCCGCAGCCTCTCCACCTTCGAATCCCCCCACTGCTGCGCCGGCGCCGTCTCCAAGCGAGCGCCCAGCAAATAGCCCGACCACAACGCCCACTTCCGCGACACGAATTCCATGAACGAATCTCAACGCCCCAAACAACAGCCTGCTGAACCACAGCGTCCTGAGCATCTCGATCTCTCGCACATCGAAGCGGCCGTTGATTCGTTCTTCACCACCACGGGCGTCAAGCCTTCGCACGAGGCGCGCGAACTTGTCGCAGAGATGATGCTCTCGAGCCTGAAACTTGTCGCGGACGGCGCGGATCTTGGGCAACTCAAACTTGTGCGAAGCGCGCTGAAAGAGATGCGACACGCGTATCGCATCTTCAATCCGTATCGCGGTACGCGCAAAATCTCGATCTTTGGAAGCGCGCGTACACCGCCGACCGACCCTGATTACATCCTCGCGCGCGAGTTCAGCCAACTGATTTCCGCGGCTGGCATGATGGTCATCACGGGTGCAGGCGACGGCATCATGAAGGCGGGTCATGAAGGGCCAGACGTCGAGAAGTGTTTCGGGCTTCGCATTCGACTTCCCTTCGAAGCGGGCGCGAATTCGGTCATCGATGGCGATCCGAAACTCGTCAACTTCCGCTACTTCTTCACGCGCAAGTTGATGTTCATGGCGCACTCCGACGCGGTCGCGGTGTTCCCTGGCGGTTTCGGAACGCAAGACGAACTCTTCGAAGCACTCACGCTCATTCAAACTGGAAAATCGAATCTCGTGCCGGTCGTGCTCGTCGAGCACGCGGGCGGCGATTACTGGAAGAGTTGGGAAGAGGGTTGCGTGCTTCCACTTGCGCGCCGCCGCTTGATTTCGCCGGAAGATCGTGGGCTCTACACGATTCACACCGATCCAGTGAAGGCGGTCGAAGAAGTTGCGACGTTCTACCGCCGCTATCACTCGATGCGATTTGTCGGCAAGGAACTGGTCTTGCGGCTTCTCACGCCGCCGACCGAACACGAGCTCGCCGAAATCGAACGGAAGTTCCGTGCAGAACTCTGCGTCGATGGCTCATTCCGCACGGTCACCGCCTTCGAAGAGGAAGAAGAACATCGCGAACTCCCGCGCATCGCGTTCCGATTCAACCGCAAGGCGTGGAGTCGATTGCGCGCACTCATCGATCATCTCAACGGCGCGGAACCTCGCGCGCACGCATGAAATCGGCGTCGTCACAATTCCTGCGCGTGCGCGCCGCGTTTCCGCTCGTCGCGTACGTCGCGGTGTGCGTCGCGATTTCTACAGCGATGTGCGCGAGTGCAATCTCCTGCGCGCCAACACGACGGAACGCCACGACAACGAAGAAGCCCACACCAGAAACGCGCAACGGACGCGTGACCGCAACGCTTGGTCTTGAACTCGTCCGTTGGTTTGTGGCGATCGATCCGAAAGCGCGCCGCAGTGCACTGCAAGAGCTGGAAGCAAGCGGTGAACTCGTGCGCATTCCTTCGCCGCTTGCGCGCGACGGCATGCTGCTCTTTCGTGTGAAGGCAGCGAGCGTGCCGAGTATCGCGGCGGCATTTGAAAAAGCGCGCGAAGACGCGCCTGCGACCTCGCGCGCCGCGCGCCGGACTGTCTTAGGGCAAGCGGAGATTTTCACCGACCTCGCGACCGTCGAAGTGGCGCAGGGCCAAGCGTTTTTCTCCGATGGCCGCGCCGTTCGATCAGAGGAAGGCCTTCTTCGACTCGCGATGCGTGGCTGGTGTTTTCCGACCGTCGATGCCGCCGCCGCGCGACTTGAGTTTCGCGTAGGAATGACGCCAAACCGACTGGTGGGCGTTTCGATGGACCCATCCGCGGCGCGCGAACGCATGACCGACCTCGCGGGCGCCCGTGTCGCCCTCGAACTCGCGTCCGACGAGGCGCTCATCATTCTCGAAGAGCCGTTCGTGCCGCCCGAACCCGAAGAAGGCGCTGATCCACCCGCGCTGCCTCCGCCAACACGCGCGGCGCTGCTCTTTGATGGTCGGCCGTTCCCCGACCGCGCACTGATACTCGTGATCGAGCCGAGATTCGCCGATATCCTGCCAAGTTCGCCGGGGAAGGATCCTCTCGCGACTCCGAGTGAAAGCACCACCGAGGTTCGCGAGAACGAGCCGCGTGGCGCTTCGGAAGAGTCGTTCCGCGAAACTCCCACCGAAACTCCCACCGAGACGCCTCCCGAAACTCCCACCGAAACGCCAGTCGATCCGTCACCCGAACTTTCCCCCGCCGCTCCACCTGAACAGCCTCCGCTGCAGACGAGCCTCTCGACAGTCCATCCATGACCGCAACCGCCCCACAAGATCTTCGCGAGACCAGCGCACGTCGAACCCGTCGTCGTCGCGCGGCAAGCGTGCTGCCGACGCTGCTGACGCTCGGAAATGCGATCTGCGGATTTGCCGCGATTCATTACGCCGCGAAGCCGATTGCTGACACCTCCTTTGGTTGGTCGACGCTCACAGTCGCGGGTGCGCTGATTTTCCTCGGCATGTTCTTCGATGCGATCGACGGATCCGTCGCGCGCCTCACACGCTCGACCTCCGACATCGGCGCGCAACTCGATAGCCTCGCCGACGTGATTACCTTCGGTGTGGCGCCCGCGTTCATGACGCTGCGCCTCGTGAGTCACTACTACGGCCCCGCCGAAGGCCTCGCGATTCTTGGCCCCGCCGACAACGCGTATGCGAAGTTCCTCTGGGCGATCGCTGCGTTCTACATGTGCTGCACCGCGTTGCGACTCGCGCGATTCAACGCCGAAGTGCGCAGCGCGAAGGAAGAGGATCACCTCTATTTCCGCGGGCTTCCGTCGCCTGGCGCGGGTGGCACCGTCGCAAGTTTGATCGTGCTGCACCAGCACTTGTTGCATAAGCACGAAGGCATCGAAGAAGGCTTGACGTTCGCGCGCGTCGCGGCGCTCGGCATTCCCGTCGTCACGGCGATCGCTGCGTTCGCGATGATCTCAAACATTCGTTATTCGCACTTCGCGAACAAGGTCCTGCGTTCGCGTCGCGGATTCCGCAGCCTGCTTCGCATTGTTGTGCCGGTTCTTCTTGCGATTTGGTGGCCAACCGAAGCGCT
>JAIYCA010000223.1 GCA_027488265.1 Planctomycetaceae bacterium | reverse complement strand
GCACTCGCGCAGATTCAGGCCCGCACGTTCCTCAAGTACCCAGCCGCGATGGACATCACGTCCGACGTGATGAAGGTCCTCAATCTCAGCGAGTGAGCGGGGGAGGGCTTGATTCCCCGGTCGCCGCTGCGGCGGCTCCCTCTGGCGCGGATTACGCCAAAGCGAGCGCTCGTTGTTCTTGCGGTCGCCGCTGCGGCGGCGACCTTTGGCGTGGATCACACCAGAGCGAGCAAATTGCGAAGCAGGTCGTTCACGCCAAAGCGAGCGAAAGCGAAGCGAGTCGCGAGCGCTCAAACACGCGAAGCAGGTTGCGAGCGCTCAAAAACGTCGCGAGCGCTCAAAATCAGTCGCCTTGATCCAGAATCGCCATGAACGCTTCCTGCGGGATCGTGACGTTCCCGATTTGCTTCATGCGCTTCTTACCTTCCTTCTGCTTCTCAAGGAGCTTGCGCTTACGCGAGATGTCGCCGCCATAGCACTTCGCAAGCACGTTCTTGCGAACGGCCTTGATCGACTCGCGCGCGATGATCTTGCCGCCGATGGCCGCTTGCAGCGGAATCTCGAACTGGTGTCGATCAATCTGCTCTTTGAGTTTCTGCAGAATCGCACGCGATCGTTGCTCGGCGTTGTCGCGGTGGCAAATGAGTGACAGAGCTTCGACCGCTTCGCCGTTCACGAGGATCTGCACCTTGACGAGGCGATCTTCGCGGTATTGCGTGATGGTGTAATCCATCGTTCCGTAACCGCGCGTCACCGACTTCAACTTGTCGTAGAAGTCGTAGATGATTTCCGCGAGCGGAATCTCGTACTTCAAGATTTGTCGCGATTCGCTGATCATCTCCTGCGCTTGGAAGATGCCTCGCCGCAATTCGCAGAGCTTCATCAGATCGCCGATGTTCTCATTCGGGCAGATGATCTCGATCTTGACAATCGGTTCGCGAATCGCCTTGATTTTCGAGGGGTCGGGCAGATCCGCGGGGTTATGAATCTCGACTTCGGTGCCGTCCATCAAGTCGATGATGTACGACACGGTTGGAGCTGTCTGCACGATCGACACGCCGCCTTCGCGCTCGAGCCGCTCTTGGACGATGTCCATGTGCAAAAGGCCAAGGAATCCGCAGCGGAAACCGAAGCCAAGCGCTTCCGAGTGTTGCGGTTCGAACGTGAAACTCGCGTCGTTGAGGTGGAGTTTCTCGATCGCTTCGCGCAGTTGTTCGAAGTCGGACTTCTTGCCTTCTTCGTCCGCGCTCGACGGGTAGAAGTCGCAGTGCACCATCTGCTTCGGCTCTTCGTAGCCTTCGAGCGCGATTTCCGCGGGATCGAGATCAAGCGTAATGGTGTCGCCGACGCGCACGTCGCCGAGGGTCTTCATGCCCGCGCAGACAGAGCCGACTTGCGCGTAGTCAAGCATCTTCACTTTCTGCGGGAACGGCGTGTAGCGCAGGAGTTCGGTGACGCTGAAGGTGCGTCCCGTACCCATCATGCGAATCTTGTCGCCTTGCTTGAGTTGGCCGTCGAAGATACGGACGTACATCACGACGCCGCGGTACTCGTCGTACTTCGCGTCAAAGACGAGTCCGCGCAACTTCTTCGTGGTTGGTGCCTTCGGTTCGGGCAGCTTTTCGCAGATCGCGTCGAGCAGAGGCTGAATGCCTTGGCCGGTCTTCGCGCTGACGTAGATGCACTCTTCGGCGGGGAAGCCGAAGACCTGTTCGATTTCCATCGCGACGCCGTCGGGGTTCGCAGCGGGAAGATCGATCTTGTTGACCACAGGAATGATTGTGAGGTCGCCCGCGACAGCGAGGTACGCATTGGCGACCGTCTGCGCTTGGACGCCTTGCGTCGAGTCCACGACGAGCACGGCACCTTCACACGCCTTCAGCGCGCGCGACACTTCGTAGGTGAAGTCGACGTGGCCTGGCGTGTCGATGAAGTTGAGTTCGTAGACCTCGCCCTTGTAGGTGTGTGTGACGGTGACGGCCGACGCTTTGATGGTGATGCCGCGTTCACGCTCGAGGTCCATCGAGTCGAGGAACTGTGCGCGGGCTTCGCGTTCGGAGACGGCCTTCGTCGCCTGCAGGAGGCGGTCGGCGAGCGTGCTCTTGCCGTGGTCGATGTGGGCGATGATGGAGAAGTTGCGGATCTTCACGGGAATCGCGCAGTGTAGCCGCAGGCCGCGTTCGATTCATGCACGAAAGTCGCGGGGAAATCGCAGTTTCGCGCGAGTCGATCAATCGCGGCTCGTGAGCCACCGCCAAAATCGCGTCCAGATTCGCGGGCGTTTCGCGGGAGCAGCAGCGGGAATCGGCGGCGGGGGAGTTTGGGGGCGAGTGCCGATGGAGGTCGGCGCGCGCTTGCGACGCCGGTCGTCATCGTTGTCGTCATCGTCATCAAAGAGGAGAAGAAAGTTCTCCGCGTTGTTGTCGTCACCCATCGGTTCCCCTCCGGGACGTCTTTCTGTTGTTTCACTCGTGGGAACTCGAAGCTCCGCCGTCTTGCTCAGATGCTGCGCGCGTGCCGCGCCGCGAGGGTCGCCAAACGCGCGCGTGCCTCGTGGATGCGCGACTCGGGGATCAACCCATCGACCACCGCAGCGGCGAGATGCGCAATCACTTCATGTTGCGCCTCCGCCGTGTGGCAGACGAGGAGCGCATCGACGCCCGCAGCAACGGCGCGCACCGCGGCAACGCCAGAGCCGAAGTGTTCCGAAATTGCCTTCATTTCAAGGCAGTCGCTCACGCACACGCCCTTGAATCCGACCTCGCCGCGGAGGAGTTCAATCGCGGGTGCGCTCATCGTGGCCGCGACTCCTGGGTCGAGTGCGTCGAAGACAACGTGCGTGGTCATCACGCAGGAGACGCCTGCATGGACGGCCGCTTTGAAGGGCACAAGTTCGCAGGCGCGTAATCGTTCAATCGCATGCGGCAAGCGCGGCAAGTCGTAGTGCGAATCCTTGTCGGTATCGCCGTGACCGGGGAAGTGTTTTGCGCAGGCGGCGACCTCGCTCTCAAGGCCGCGAATCATCGCAGCACCGAGCTCGGCGACAACAGCTGGTTCACGCGAGAACGAGCGTTCGCCGATCACGGGATTCGCGGGGTTCGAGTCGACGTCCACGACAGGCGCGAGGTCGATGTCGAAACCAGCATCACGCACTTGTGCGCCAAGTCGCGCGCCGATCGTTTGCACTTCAACGGCTGATTTCCCGCCGATTTCGCGCAGCGAAGGAAAGCGCTCGAACCCTTCGGTGAGACGTGTCACACGTCCGCCTTCTTGGTCGACCGACAAAAGCAGTGGGCCAGGCGCGATGGCTTTCAACTCGTGGATGAGTGCACGCGTTTCGTCGCGCGTACCGACGTTTCGCACAAAGAGGATGACGCCGGAAACACCTTGGTGAATCAAACGAAGGGCTTCGGGCGACGGGATCCTTCCGTCGAAGCCGATCCAGAGGAGAGGACGAACGAGGTCTTCAGCTTCGTGTGCGTGCATGCGGGTCATTCCGGTTCCACGCCGTGTCTCAGGCGTTCAAGTTCTGCGCGAAGCGGTTTCCAATACTCGCGGTCAAGTGCGCGCTCGCGATCTTCCTCTGCGCGGAGCGCGATCTGAAGAGATTCGACATCCGCAGCCGCGGCGTGCACAAGCAAGTCCCGCTGTTGAAGCGCTTCGTTCAGCGCGTTCTGGTGTTGCGACGCTGCCTCGATCAGCAACTCGGGTGTGCGTAGTTCGCGAAACCAGAACCGTATCGCCGCAGGCGTTGCATTCGACCGATTCTCTAGGTAGTGCGCTTCGACGAGGCGCCGGATCATCGGCCAATCTTTGTCTCGTTGCGTCTTCTTGGCCCTCACGAGATCTTCGATTCCGAGGATCGAGACAAGGCAGCCGTCGGGAAGCAACACATCAGTCCTTCGTTCCCAAAGCGCTGGAAACGCGTCGATATTCCGCATCTTCGCCATCACATTGATGCGCATCCCTAAAGCGTCGGGATGGCGGCATCGAAAATGGACCGCGTGCCCCCTGAGCAAAAAATCCGCGTTGAACGGCGGAACTGCGATCAACTCGGCGCTCAACTCGTGAAGCGCAGCATCGAGGCGCTCAAGGTTCGCGGGCTCGGCAAGGATGGCGAGGTCGGTGTCGCGACTAAACTCCGCCGCGCCGTAGAACACGCAGGCTTGGCCGCCCATGAGGAGCGCCTGAACACGATGAGTTTGGATCGAAGAAAGGACTTTGCGTATCGGGTTCGGGATCAAGCGTCCCTCCCATGGCGAGATATGCGATCCAAAGGCGCTCGCTCTCAAGCCAGCGCTCCGCGGGAGAAAGACGGTACCAATCCGCCCATTCACCGCCGACGAGTTCCTCGGGGTCGATCATGGAACGGAATGTAGCACGGGGTTCCATGGGGCATTTCTCTCTGACGGTTCTATCGCGCGTCAGTGCCGATGCATGATCGGAAGTGACACACGCTTCTCGAGTTCATCCGTCGGAACAGCCACGAGGTCGTAACCATTCGCGTCGACCACGGTGCAGCGAACGAGTTCGCCCGGCGCGCGTTTCTCAGTGGACTGCACGTAGGTCAGCGAGTCGATCGATGGCGCTTGGAAGTACGCGCGGCCCGTGTACAGCGCGCCGCCCTTGGTGACGCCCGTCGTCGCGCGCGACTTGGTGCGTCCGGCGGCAGGTCCTTCGATCAAGACATCGAATTGCGCCTTCGCCTCTGCCTGCAACTTCGCATTTTCGAAGGCGATTTCCTGCTGCAGCATCATCAGGCGCTCTTCGCGCTCGCGCTTCACTTCATCAGGAACCGCAAGCGCCGGATCCGCTTCCATCGTGCCCGCCGGTGTGCCTTCTTCCGCGGAGTAGCGGAAGACGCCCATCATGTCGAACTGCTGTTCGTTCACGAACTCGAGCAGTTGTTCGAAGTCGTCGTCGGTTTCGCCAGGGAAACCGACGATGAACGTCGTTCGGATCGCAATCCCCGGAACACGCTCGCGGAGTTTCCCGAGCAATTCCTCGGTGTGCGCGCGCGTTGTATGGCGGCGCATCGCTTTCAGCATCGCGTCGCTCGCATGCTGAAGCGGCATATCGATGTACTTCACGATGTGATCGAGATTCGCGATTGCGTCGATCGATGCGTCATCGAACTTCGACGGATAGGCGTACATGAGACGCATCCAACCGCCGCCGAATTCGCGCGCGACACCGTTGATTGTTTTGAGGAGTCCCGGCAAGCCGCCGTCGTAACCGACGTCCATGCCGTAGCTCGTCGTGTCTTGGCCGATGAGGTTCAACTCGAACGCGCCCGACGCCATGAGTCCGCGCGCTTCCGAAGCGATCTCGTCGAGTGGTTTTGAACGCATTTTCCCGCGAATCGAAGGGATCGTGCAGAACGCGCAGCGCTGGTTGCAGCCTTCAGAAATGCGCAGATACGCCCAATGCCGCGGCGTGAGGCGCACTCGATTGTCGTCGCCTTCGAAGTAACCGATGCCCTTGCCGTCGGCGCCATTCACGGTCAAGCCAACGGTCTTCATCCCGCGCTCGGCAGCTGCCTGCAGCGCGTTGCCCGCGATCCAGTATTTCGGCGCTTTCTCAGCGACTTCCGCGGCGCCTTCGCCGCCGACTGCATCAACGATGTGGTCGCGATCAAACACGCCAACCATTGCGTCGATCCCAGGCGCCCACTCGAGCAACTTCGCGCGATGGCGTTGCACAAGGCAACCAGCCACGACGACGCGCTTGATTTCGCCCTTCTCTTTGCGGCGAATCGCATCGTGAATCACTTCGAGTGATTCGTCTTTGGAAGCTTCGAGGAAGCCGCAAGTGTTGACCACGATCGCATCGGGGCGCTGATCTTCGTTCACGAGTTCGAAGCCAGATTGCTTGAGGACGCCGAGCATCTTCTCGCTATCGACGAGGTTCTTCGGGCAGCCGAGGCTGACGAAACTCACGCGGGCGATGTCGGGCTTCTTCTGGGTCATGTGCTTCTCGAGCGGGCGTGTCGGCCGTGCGGATCAAACGTCCGGATCAGGGACAAGTCGGAGAGTGTAGATCGATCAGCGATCGCTGCCGACGCCATAAAGACCGCGCGCCGTGATTTCCCGCCAAACACCGTCAGAAAGGCCCGCGGGGCGCTTGCCGCGCGCCATCGCAGCGCGCGCATCCGTCGACGAGAGGTCAACAGGTTCAAGCGGCAGAAGCCAGGACTCTGCGTCCGCGAACCCGTGTTTTGCGCCAAAATCGTGCAGAAACGCGCGCACGCTCGCATGGTCATCGGGTGGTCGCACGACGATCGCAGGCGGTGCAGCAGCGAGAACCTCTTTCCACGCGCGCCACCGCTCGATGCTGCGGATGGCGTCGCTTCCGATCAGAAGACGCGTGGCACCTCGAAGATGTGCGTGGCGACGGAAGAGTTCTGCAAGCGTGTCGATCGTGTAACTCGGTCCTTCGCGCGACAGCTCAAACGAAGAAACGCGCACTTCGCTCGGGAAATCGGCCTCGTTCTCCGCAAACGCCGCGACACACATCGCGTGACGCGCGTCGGCGGGTGCGGGCGGCGTACTCGCTTTGAGCGGGTTGATGGCTGCCGGCATCACCACTGCGCAGGGGCTGCGAAGCGCGCGCATCGCGTCGGCGAGCATCGTCGCGTGCCGAGCATGTGGTGGGTCGAAGGAGCCGCCATAGAGAAGGAGCGGCCGATCCGCGCTTGCAAAGGCAGGGGCTTCGAGACAACTGAAACTGTCGGCATCGAAACTGGCTGAGCGCATCGCGTCTTCCGTGGCGCGTTGAAGTCGAAGAAGTTCGCGGAGAAGTGTCGGACGCCGCAGAATCGCGCGCAAGACTGCGCCAATGCGCGTTCGGCCGTTGGCGTCGAGAAACTCAGCGCACTCGTGAGGAAGCGCGTCGTTCGCGGCGTCGCTCACGCCTCGCACGACGGCCCAGTTGAGATGCTCGCGCTCACACGCCTCTGCGAATGCCGCGCTTTCCATGTCGACGAGTCCGGCGTGGGTCGAGTTCCAAAGGGTGCGTTTCGACGCGGGATCGAGGGCGGGTTGATCGATCGAAAGGACGGTGGGCTGGTGCACTTGATCCGTTTGCGTTCCGGAACAGAGCGTGCGTGTGGGGAGCCAGCTTCGCCCGTCGAGCGTACGGACTTCGCTTGCAACGTAGGCCAAACCTCTTGCGAGTGCAGGATTCAGCGCGCCCGATGTGCCAACCAGGATGACACAACTCGGCTTCGGATACGGCCATTGAGCGCGCTGCGCGAAGGTCTTTGTGATGCCTGCCGCGCCGAGTCCGGTCACGACCACCGGGATTTTGGCGTACTTTCGGAAGAGGCGGGCCTCATGCTCGAGCGCGCAGAGTGCGAGGACGCGCGGTGATTGGCTTGGCCCGAGCACCGGCGAGTCGAATGCCACGGTTGGCTGAACGAGCCCAGCGGAATGAGATGCGCCGCCGTGAACGGGGGGTACATCGGGGCTGCGGGCGGGCTCATGGAGCATCTCTGGGATTGTGGCCTGAAACCGCCTCGGGGTGGGTGTCGCATTTTCTGAGAACCTTGCTATCATCTCGCCCCTTCGCCGATCCTCACGGTTGCGCGGAGAGACTGGCCCCATCGTCTAGCCTGGTCTAGGACACCTCCCTTTCACGGAGGTAACGAGGGTTCGAATCCCTCTGGGGTCACTTCACTGCAACAGGCCGCGGCTTTGCCCGCGGCCTGTTGCGTTTCGTGACCAGTTCGCGGAGGCGTGCCTCCGCGAACGCGTGTGCTTCCGTTCCTCGCTTTGCGTGGTCTTCGTGCGCGGCGGGGCGCCGCGCACTTCGAGCACGCGCGCTCGTCACCTCACGCACGCTCCAGAGGTCTATCGGATCCTGCGTTCGGCTGCCGCCGACCGCAGGATTTCGAATCCCTCATGGTCTGGGGTCACTTCACTGCAACAGGCCGCGGCTTTGCCCGCGGCCTGTTGCGTTTCGTGACCAGTTCGCGGAGGCGTG
>JAIYCA010000386.1 GCA_027488265.1 Planctomycetaceae bacterium | reverse complement strand
TTCGCCCACGGCCTTCGAGGCTGCGCGCGACTTGCCGAAGAGTTCTTGATACTTCTGCTGATCCGACGCGCCCGACGCCGCGTGATCTGCGAGGGCCTTTGCGGCCGCGCGCTGCGCGATAAGTGCTTTCACGAGCGGTTGGAACTTCTCGCTCTTCGCGGCATCGAGTGCAGCGGCAGGCGGCTCGTACGGCGGCGGCGGCGGCGGATAGCCACCCGTCGTGTTGTCACAAGCCGCGAGCCCGAGCACTGTTGCCAGAAGCGCGGCGGAAACACACGCGCGCGAGGAATCGAGTCGGATTGCATGGTGCCGAATCATGCGGACAGAATAGCGCAACTCTGCGGAAGACTCATGCGCAAGACTTGGACAAATGCCTCAAACGCGCTGTCCGCGCAGCGACCATCACGGCGTTGGCTCAAGACTCGTGATCGGTTTCCCCGACGTCGCATCCCGCGGAATCTCTGGGAGGAATCGTGGCACAAGTTCTTCGAGCGACTGCGGCGCACGGCCTTCCGCGCGACGGAAGCGTTCCGCGGCGAGTGCGATGCGCGCGGCCTCGCGGTCGGGTGCGCCGAAGGACTCACGATTGGCCATCCGTGCGTAGACACCCGTGATCTGTTCGACGAGATAGTCGCCAGGCGCGAAGATCAACGATGGCATGGGCGCCGCCGCAGCGCGTTCCCAAAGCGGCTTCTTTGACTCTGCTTCGATTTCGTCGAACGCACGATTGACGCGCGCTGTGAAATCCGCGCGCGACGGCATGAAGCAGGCAACAAGCGGACCAAGCAGAAACGCCTGCGGCTTGGATACATACAACGGCGGACCGAAACCCATCATTGATGTATCGAGTGCAACGAGCATGGACTCCGTCAACATCCAGCCGTCGCGCGTCTCGTCACTCGTTTCGGCGCTCTTGCCATCATCGGTGAAGGATCGCTGGATTTGATCGGCAATCTGCGCACGAATCGTGCGTGTATCGAGCGCCAGCGGCCCATCGCCAACCCACGCAACAACGCGCGCAAGTTCCTCAAGTGTGGCGTCGTCAAACGACTCTGGGTTCGCGCGCAGCACCTCTGCGACACGTTGCCACACGCGCGCACGGATTCCCGCTGCGGTCGCCTGCACGAACAGCGTGCCTGGCTCGAGCACGCGATCGGCGGCCTCCATCGCAGCAATGAGGCTCGCTGCCGCGCGTCGACCGTCGCCGTCGTTCGCCGCGTATCGCGCGTCGAGTATCAAAATCCGCGCGATCTCCAGCAGAAAATCGCGGCTTGGCGTAGGGCAGAAATCCATCGCACCCGCCCATGGATCAGACGATGGATCTAAGGATGGATCGATCGATGCAGGAAGGGCAGCTGAGGAAGATGTTCCGACGTCGAAAAAATCCGCCTCGCGCTCGGGCCAGACTTGTCGTGGAAGAAGCCCGAACGGCTGCTCCTGCAGGAGCGGTCGCAGTGCGGTCAAGATCGGTTGCGCGTCGGCGATCAGCCACGCGCCGAGTTGCCACTTCGCATCGGTCGGCGATGTTGCGCGCTCAGCTTCTTCCACGAGAACGTTGCGCAAGATCTCCTCTTCGAAGAGCTCTGTCTCGCCGACTGTCTCGTCGCCTGTCTCGTCGCCTGTGTTAATGAACTTGGCTGGAACCTTGATTGGGAGATAAAGCCAATTCTGCGTGCAGTCCTCGGAATCGCAATCGGGCACGGTGCGCTCCAAGAGTTCGATGAACTTCGGGTACGACGGCGTGGCCGTTGTGTCGAACAGCACCGCGCGTCGCCAACCTTCTTCGCCCGACACGCGCACGGTCGGCGTGAGCGTCGAGTACCACCACGCGAAGAGGAAGTACACCACCACCAGACCGAGTGCGGCGATGAACATTGTCCAACCCGCGCGGTACATGCGCCGCAACAGCGGACGCCGATCGAGCGGATCGAAGGCACCCCGAGGATGAGTCGAACCGGATTGTGCGTTGAGGTTCACAGCCGCACGCTACCAACGCGTGCGCGGGAGAACAATCAACACTCGGCGCCAATCTCGACAGACGCAACAGATGCACGCAACCGCACCGCGGACGTCATACGGCTCTCAACGTCGTCGCGGCCGCGGCGTGTCCGCGTCATCCGGAAGGCCGTCCAATCGTGTGAGCGGCTTTCCCGTCTTCACATCGCGCGGGATCTCACGAAGGTACTTCGGTACGAGTTCCTCGAGCGACTGTGGCGCGCGACCCTCCGCGCGACGGAAGCGTTCGCTCGCAAGCGCCACGCGCGCCGCTTCGCGATTCTCCGCGTAACTCTCGATGCGCCGTGCGGCGGATCGCGTGGGAGCAACCCGTTCCAACGCGAGCGCCGCGGCTGCATCTTCGCGATAGGAAGGTGTTGTCGGCTCGGGCGGACGCTTCCAGAGTTCGAGCGAAACTTCTGCTTCGAGTGCGTCGAGTTCGGCATCGAGCCGAGTCTTGTACTCCGCACGCGAGGGCGCCACGAGTGCGAGCACTGGCCCCGCGATAAACGCGAACATACGCGTCCGCGCAGGCGCCGAACCGAGGTCGATTCCGTTGGGACCGTAGAACGCTTGCATCGCAGGCGACGCAAGCAGCACACCATCTCCCGCGCCATCGTCAGAGAAGGACCGCTGTAGTTGATCATCGAGTACGGCGCGCGTCGTCCGAAGATCGAAGCCGATCGGGCCGTCCCCAACCCAGCCGACCACGGTGTCGAGCCGCGCCAACTGCACGTCATCGAACGCGGCCGGATTCATGCGCAGCACATGGCATACCTCGCGCCATGTCCATGCGCGCAGCGTGATCGCAGCGATCTGCGCGATCGGCGTCGCACCTTCGCCGACCCGATCTGCGAACTCCATGCACACCTTCAGGCTGTCGACCGCGCGGGCGCCTTCACCGCGATGTGCAGCATGCCGTGCATCGAGCAGAAACAGATTCGCGAGGTCGATGAAGAGTCTCGGACTGCACTCGTCGAAACTCGCCATCGGCGCGTCGTCGGCAGCAGCATCCTTTGGCTGGGCTGCGGCTCCCGCTTCATCGGACGAGCCTGCCTCCCAACCATGTGGCAATCCAAAGAACCGAGCCGTGCGCTCATCGAACCGTCGTACGGGTCGCAATCCGAAGGGCGCTTGCGGCGCCAACTCGCGAAGACGCGCCATCATCGGCGCGCTCTCCTCAAGCATCCACGCGCCCAACTGCCAACCCCAGTCCTCTGGCCATTTGGCGTTCAGCCCTTCGAAGACGAGCGCGTCCGGCTCCCACACCGCTTTCAAAATGCCTGCGCCTCTCCCACTTCCCTCCGCCGCACTCAAGCGGAGCTCATCTGGGAGCACAACTGCAGCATCCAACCACGACTGGTCGCACGGCACGCACTCGGGCCGATCGACCCACAGGAGATCGATGTACTTCGGATACGTCGGTTGCGGTGAGGATTCGGCCGAAGCATCAAGCCCCGCATCGCGCCCGAGCGCGCGCCGCCAACCTTCTTCACCCGACACGCGCACGGTCGGCGTGAGCGTCGAGTACCACCATGCGATCAGGAGGTATGCCGCCACCAAACCGAGTGCGCACGTGAACAGCACCCAACCCGCGCGATGGATGCGCCGCAGGAGCGGCCGCCGATCGAGCGGATCGAAGGGTTCACCAGAATCGCCCGGCGAGCGCGACATGCCGAGAGAATACCTCGCACCTCCGAGTCGGAAGCAGGACATGCGGCGAGGTGCTTCCCGCCCGATCCCAGCCATCGATCCACTCGACCCGCGACACGCAATCGGCCGATAGACGCGCCGTGCTGCGCGAAATCACGCATTCCTCTGGGCCCGTCGTACTCACCAGCGACCTTCTTTCGCGCGCAGGGTTTGCCCACGCGTTCTCGACGCGCCTCGGCGGCGTGAGTGCGTCGCCCTTCGATGCGTTGAATCTCCAGAGCGTGCAGGCGAACGCGCGTATCGCGGAGGGTGAACCGCGCGACAGCGACGCATTCATTCGCGAGAACCACGCACGATTCGCCGAAGCCGCAGGGCTTGCGCGCGACGCGGTCGTCGTCGATGTGAGTCAGGTGCACGGCTGCACGGTCGTCGCTGCACGCGACGCGGCGCGTGAGCGTGTTCCTGCCGACGCGATCACGAGCGGACGCGGAGGTCACGCGATTCTCATTCGCATCGCCGATTGCGTGCCTGTGCTCCTTGCGTGCCCGCGGACGGGTGCGGTCGCCGCCGTGCATGCGGGTTGGCGCGGCGTTGTTGCGGGCATCGTGCCTGCGGCGATTGATGCGCTGCGTTCACTCGGATGCGCGCCGAACGAACTTCTCGCCGCGGTCGGGCCGTCGATCTCGGTACGGCACTTCGAAATCGGGCCTGAAGTTGCGGAGGAACTCACGCGCGCAGATCTCGGCGCGTGCGTCGCGGCGCCGGGTATCTACGGAATAGCGGGGAGAGAAGCGAAACACCACGCTGATCTCGTGCTCGGCGTGCGGCTGCAACTCGAACGCGCGGGCATCGCGCGCGCGAACATCGACGCGGACCCACCGTGCACCTACGCCGATCGCGCGCGATTCCACAGTTTCCGCCGCGACGGCGCGCGAAGCGGTCGACTCGCCGCACTCATTGCGCCGCTGGCGTAGGCTCGGGAGTTCGCGCCTTTGCGGCCTTCGCGACGCGATCCCAGCCTGCGGCGCCCGACTTCCACCACACGCGAATGAAATCGCCATCGGTCTCCATGGTCGCCGTCGCGTCGACGTCGACGACCGGCTGCGTCGGGTCGAGCGGTTGATCGGCGGCGACCGTGGAACTCGTACGAAGGCTGTATCGGGCGTTGCCCGGCGACGCAGAACCCCCGTCGGCGACGCGATCCGACTGCGCCGCACGCAGCGAGACGAATCGATCGTTCGAACGCTGCGCGAGTTCCTCGCTCGTCACGGTGTCGAGATCGACTTCCGGCGGCTTCCAGAGCGCGGTTCGTGCGCGATCATCAAGCGCATCGCACCCCGCATCAAAGACCAGCGGCCGACCATCAACGAGCGCGTACTTCCACGGAATGTGCTTGAAACTCGCCGATTCAATGGGCTGACCGATGAAGGCGACGAGTTCCGCGAGGTCGTTCGGGAATCGCGCGTTCGCACGGCGGAACCGCTCGATGCCGATCGCCGCAAGAGCGGTGTTCGCGCGAGCCCGCGCAGCCCAACCCATCGTGGCCGCCCGATCGAGCGATGGAAACAGCGCCTTGACGAACGCGAAACGCGTGTCTTCCGACTCGATGCGGGCGCTTGCTTCATTTGCGAACTTGATCGAGTCCTCGCGCGTCGATGCCTTCATCGCGGCGATGAAGCGATCCATGTGCGCGTTGTAGTTGTTCATCACCTCGCGACGACTCGGGAGGATCGCCGCCGCCGCAGGCCCCGCGAGAAATCCGCCGGTCGCCGCGAGCAGGCCCTCGCGAGGGCTTTCATTGCTGATCATGGATGAGCTGTGCACCGCCTCGAGCAATCCCATGTACGCGTGCGCGAGCGGCACACCGTCGCCGCTTCCATCGTCGCTGTAGCAGCGTTGCACGAGATCGTCGAACGTCCAGCGCTCACCTGTCATCGCGCGCGCCATATCGATGTTGTTCGCCGAGAAGATCGCGTTGAGCCGTGCAAGATCCTGGTCACTGAAACGCTCGGCGTGATTCTCGATCGCGGAAATCACCGTGTTTGCCATGAGATCACCACGCATCGCGATCTCAACCAGCTCTGCAATGAGCACGCTCGTTTCTCCAGCATGATTTGCGGCGGCGTTCGTCGCCTCGATGTC
>JAIYCA010000193.1 GCA_027488265.1 Planctomycetaceae bacterium | reverse complement strand
GCCGAAGACTTCAGACGCTTCGAAGTTACCCGAGTTCTCTTCGTCTTGGCTGAACGGCGCGGTTGCCGCTTGGTTCGTCCAACCGCCAGCGCCGTTCGAGGTGAAGCCACCGAAGCGCGCGCGATCGGATTCCATGATCGTGGTCGCGGTGTCGGTTGCCACGTCGTACATCACGGTGCGTGCGGTGTGCGGGTTGTTCCCTGGATCTTCGGTGATGAAGACGCGCGTGCCACCCTGGATCGTGTTGACGACGCAGAGGTTGTCGCCCATCTCGATCGCCTTCGGGTACGAGCCCGTACCTTCGATGAGCGCTTCGATCGTGCCGCCGGCGAGGACGTTGTTGACGTCATTGAAGCGGAGACGGAAGAGGCGGCTGCCCGAGCTCTGCGCTGCACCCGCCGAGGTGATGCTCATACGGTCGGTCGTGACGAAGTAGAAGTCGGCTGGGTTCGCTGGATCCCACGCGCCGTCTTCTGGACGGAGGAAGGTCGTGCCAGCAGCGGTGCCGCCTGCAGCGAGCGTGAAGGTTGCGGTGTAGCGGGCTGGAGCAGCAGCGCTAAAGCAGAAGTCGCGGTTTTCCGACGCGAACGCTCCACCCTTGACGTTGACCTGGATGCCGTACGACGTGCCGTTGAGAAGGCCCGCGCGCTCAGCTGGGTTGCCCGAGTCTTGCTTCGTGCCGACGTAGACGAAGAGGCGGTTCGCGCCACCGTCTGAGAGAGCGACTGCGACGGTCGTGTCGCTGTCGTATGGACGGCAGACGATGTTCTCCCACGAGCCTGCAGAGGCGTCGAGGGCGGTCATCTGGTAGGCGACGCCCGTGTTGAGGTCGGTCGCGATGGAGCGGCCCGGAGTGCCGGACTCTTCGCCCGTGAAGTAGAAGCGGTTCTGCGTGCCCTTGCCTGAGGTCGCGTTGAAGAGGCCGTTCGCCGCTGGGATTTCGCCCGAGCAGAAGCGCGCGAAGTTGTAGAGCGAGCCGCCGGTGCCGTTGGTCACGGTCGCGGTCGAGGTGATTGCATCGAAGCCGCTATTCACGCCGAAGTTCGACTTGTTGACGTTCCAACCGCTGATGAACGCGCCGCCCGCGAAGCCAGCGGGTTGGTGTGCGCGCTGGACGCCACCTGCGGTGGCGGTGAACTCGTGGTTGATGTAGAGGTTGAAGGTGCCGGTTGCGCCAGCGATCGCACCCATGCCGTCGGGAATGCCGACGAAGGTGTAGCCGCCGATGGTGTCGCCGACGGTGAGGATCGAGACGAGATCGGTCACTGCGTTACCGACTGGAACAACGTACGGCGAGGCCGACGACGAAGGGCCGGTGACGATCGAGGTCTGCGCGAGCGCGCTGCTGGTGATGAGGGCAGCAGAGCAAAGGATGAAGGTGGGACGCATGAGAAACTTGACTCCTAGGAAAGTGCACTTTCTACGGAACAAAACAAGGCTTCGGCCACTCGCCGAAGCCTGAGCACGATCCCGAGCACGCGCTAAGCGTTGCTTTTCAATCCATAAATCTCGTTTGTGAGCTCGGTAAGTACAGCATCAAACGCGTGTGTTTTTCGCGCCGCTGCAACATGTGGCGAAGGTTTGCATCGTGTGCAGCATTGATGGGCAACGTGCAAACGAGCGGAGTGCGCCGGAACGACGTGTCGCAACATGATGTGTGAACGCGTTGCGATGAATGATTGCGTAATGCAACTTCCGTAGAAGGTCACGCAAGCTCAAAGCGACGTGCGATCACGGACGATTTGCTTCAGCCGGGCGCTTCTCGATCGTCACCATCGCTTGCAATTCCTTGCCATCGCGGAAGTAACGAACAGGTACCGTCGACCCGCTGAAGTAGTAGAGCGACTGCTGGAAGTCGACAACACTCGCAATCCTGCGACCGTTGAGTTCGAGAATGAAGTCGCCGCGGCGAATGCCAGCCTTCGCTGCTGGACTCGGATCGAAAAGGTCGTCGATATAGATTCCAGCGACGGGCTTGGGCATCGCATCGAACTTCGCATCATCGCGCAGACGGGCCTTGAGCTCCGCCTGCGAGAGGACGGAGAAGCCAACCCATGGTGAGTGATTCGAGCGCTTCTCGACGAGCGCTTGCCCAACGCCAAGTGCGGTATCGATTTGCATCGCGTAGGTGACGAATGGATTCGGATCAGGGCGAGCGGCGCCATTGGCGGTGGGCGGCGGCACGAGAATGCCGATGACTTCGCCTTTCGCGTTGACAAGGGCTCCACCAATCGCGCCTGGAGCGATGGCCATGCTTGAGTGGATGAAACTTCCCGTGAGGTCGGCCTGGTAGCAAGATGCAGTCGGCAGAGCCATGACTGCTCCCTGCGCGAAGGTGCGCGAACTGCCGAACGGGTCGGCGGCGGCGAACACCGTGTCGCCGAGTTGCACTGTTTCCGACTTGCCGATCGTTGCAGGCACGAGATCGCCGAGGGTCTGGCCTTCGGACAATTTCACCCTCAAAATCCCGAGGTTGATCGTGGGTTCGCTCGCAATGAGTTCGCACTCAAATCGTGCGCCAGTCGGGGTGTCGATCTCATACACCTCAGCGAACGTATCGCCCTCGAGGGTCAGCGGGTCTCGGCAGCAGAGGATCGTTCCCTTGTCATCGATCAAAATGCCGCTCGCGACTTTTTCTCGCGCGTAGCCAGGAAACGGCGATTCGTCGGCGACCTGCCAACGGCCTTCGTAGGGCACGCCGTCTGGCACCTTGATGTACGTGTTGACCGTCACGATCGACGGTGTGATGCGCTCTTGAAGCGCGCGGCGCGCCGCGTCGACATCGGCGACGAGCGATGCGAAATCAGCCCGCACGGCGCCCGGCGCGCTCGCGGTTGTTGCAGATGATTTGGTGCATGCAGCGGTCGCGCTCGGCGGGGTCGCGGCACACGGTGCGGATTGCGCAGATACGGCAGTCGCAACGACAAAGGCAAGAGGCAACATGGGAGCGAAGAATCGTGTCCGATTGTTGATGGTCTGTAAACGCCTCGTACAGGCTCCGTTCGATCGCGCATGCGGTATGCGAAGTGCCATGCATGAAAGACTAGAGTCTCGGCTCTGATGGTTGCCGCGCAACGCGCGCGGGTGCGCCGTTGAAGTTCTTGTCTCAGATCTGGTTCTTTCGGAGTTCGGTATGTCGATCGAAGCCCTCGTTCTGATCTCGGGAGTGTTGACCTCGTCCAACTTCGTCCACGCCGGCGAGAACGCGTCGTCGTTAGCGCCTTCATCGCGCGAGCGAGTCGCGGAAGTCGCGCGCGAAACAGGTGACACTCCTCAAACGCTCGAAGTCCAGTGCGTGCGAGCGTACGCCGCTATGGTGCACGATGAGTATCGCGCGTCGCTCGCTTCGGCTGAGGAGATGCGCGCCGCAATCCAAGCGTTTTGCGCGACGCCAACGATGGAAGGTTTGACGCGCGCACGCGAAACGTGGATAGCCGCACGCGAAATCTACGGGCGCACGGAGGCCTTCCGATTCGGCAACGGTCCGATCGACACGACGCGCGGCGGCACAGAGACGTTCATCAATGCGTGGCCAGTCGATGAGTCGTACATCGAGCCCGAGGCAGACAGCGCGACCACCGGCATCATTCGTGATCGCACGAAGTATCCAGCGCTCGGACGCGTGATTCTCAAGTTGCACAACCAACGCGGCGGCGAAACGAACGTGTGCACCGGTTGGCACGCGATCGAGTTCATGTTGTGGGGGCGCGACCAATCAGAAACTGGCCCCGGCAACCGCAGTTTCACCGACTTTCTCGATGCAAACTCGCCGCACGCAGAGCGGCGTCGAGAGTATCTCCTCGAAATCACCGATCTTCTTTGCGAGGATCTCGCGCGCCTCGTGAAAGCGTGGGCGCCCGACGCTGACAACCACCGTCGACGCTTTGAGCAAGATCCAAAGGCGCTGCGCGCGATCATCGTGGGTCCAGGGCTTCTCGCGGGCTTTGAGATGTCGGGCGAGCGGCTCGCAGTTCCGCTTGAAACACGCGATCAAGAAGAAGAGCACAGCTGCTTCAGCGACACGACGCATATCGATTTCCGCGCGAACATTCGCGGGATTGCGCTTGTCCTGCGCGGCAACGGCGCAGCTTCGATGATCGATGTCATTCGCGTGAAGGACGCTGCTGCAGCAGATGACTTGGCAACCGCGCTGGAGAAAGCGCTTGTGGCGATCGACGCGATGCCTGTTCCATTCGATGCGGCGATGCGCAAAGAAGACGGTACTCCGGAGCGACAGAAACTGACGGCCGCGCTTGAAGCGATTGAAACGCTGGGCGAGTCGATCTCTCGCGCGGCGAAGTCGCTCGGTGTCACGGTTCCGACGGAGCCACAGGGGTGATGCGTTTCGACCCGCGGCGGGATCGACTGTCATCGGCGTCACTCGCGTGTATCGCGGGTATGTTTGTCACGCAGACACTCGCGCCGCAACGCGACGAAGTCGCGGCGCAGGAGGCCGCTCCCACGAAGGCTGCTCCCACGAAGGCTGCTCCAACGAAGGCTGCTCCGGCGCAGGCGATGCACGCGCCGAATCTCGGTGGCCAGACAAGTGTCGCCGCAGATGGTGGGCATGCGTTCAGCTTGCCCGTGCCGGGACTTTCTCGCGAAGATCGCCGCGCGTTCAGCGTGGGCAACTCGTTTTTTCGTGACAACTGGGTTGCCGCGCCCGCGAGTGCCGAGGGGCGCGACGGGCTCGGGCCGCATTTTTCAGCCAATTCCTGTAGCGCATGTCATCAGGAAGATGGTCGTGGCTTGCCGCCGCTTGCGGACGTTGGAGTTGGTCGCGGCAGTGTGCTCTTTGTGAGTCCAGTGAACGCTGATGGCGCGCCGCATTCGATGTACGGCGCGCAGTTGCAGGATCAAGCGATCGAAGGTGTGCGACCTGAAGGCCGCATCGAATTAGAGCCGCAGCGTTCGTTCGTCTCGTTTGCGGATGGTTCGCGTGCCGAACTCGAACGCTGGGATCTCCGCGTGCAAGACGCCGCGTACGGTCCACTCGGTGAAGTTCGCATGTCGCTGCGCGTCGGGCCGCAAGTCATCGGCCTTGGGCTACTTGAACATGTGCCCGATGCTGCGATTCGTGAACTCGCCGATCCCAACGATCGCGATGGCGATGGGATCTCCGGTCGAGTGCACGAGATTCGCAGCGCCGATGGTCGCGCGAGCGTCGGACGGTTCGGTTGGAAAGCGTCGCAGCCGACGCTCGATGCGCAGGTGATGGCGGCGCTCCACGGCGACATGGGGCTCACAAATCCAACGCATCGCGCTGAGAATCACACGTCTTTGCAATCTGACGCGGTTCAGGCGGCTTCGGGTGGCGACCCTGAAGTCGATGCGCACAAAGTTGCTCGGCTCGCGCACTATTGCCGCGTGCTCGCGGTGCCGATGCAGCGCGTACCGACGAAGTCGGACGACCTCGCGGGCGTCCAGCGCGGCGCTCAGATTTTTCAGGCGATCGACTGCGCGAAGTGCCATGTCACGACGTTGAAGACCGACGAATCGAGTCCGATCGAACAACTTCGCAACGTCGAGTTTCATCCGTTCACCGATCTCTTGTTGCACGACATGGGTGAGGGCCTCGCCGACAATCGACGCGACGGTGATGCGACGGGCCGCGAATGGCGTACGCCGCCGTTGTGGGGCATCGGACTGATTGAGACAGTCAACGGCCACACGCGGCTTCTGCACGATGGCCGCGCGCGTTCGATCGAAGAAGCGATTCTCTGGCATGGTGGCGAAGCGCAGCGCTCGCGCGATGCGTATCTCGCGTTACCAAAGGCCGATCGCGACGCGCTGCTTCGGTATCTCAAGAGTTTGTGACGACGAACGCGAGATCGTGGGCGAAGCCGCAGGTCGTGGCATGCGTTCCATCGTGCGTGTCATGCGACGTGCACGCACCGAGCGCCGCGAAGATCTCTCGCAGAACTTCGAGACTTGCAAAATGAAACGCGGCCTTGGATTGCTCCAAGGCCGCGCGAATTTCGCTTTCTCTGCGTTGCGGTCGATCAGCAGTCGCCCCATGCGCCGAGCACCGTGCCGAGGTCGTCCGCGTCCACCACGCCGTTGCCGTCAATGTCAGCCGAGCAGGCGCCTGCGCATGGGCCCCATGCAGCGAAGATGATCGAAAGATCCGCGCCGTTCACAGTGCCGTCCGCGTTGAGGTCGCTCGCACAGAAGCCGCCGACTGGATCGAGCACGATTTGCTGACGAACGGTGATTGGGCGCGCGATGATCGCGGCCGGATCAGCCGCTGCTTCCGCGGGCGAGTACCAATCCACGCCGTAGGTCGTGATCGTGAGCGCCTTCGACTGCGCGTCGACGTCGAACTCCGTCCAGCCGTAGTGGTGCGCGGCAACGGGTCCACCCACAACGAACTGCGCGTTGATCGATGGATCTTGGATACCCGTCGGCGAGTAGCCGTAGCCCGAGATCACGCCGTCGAGCACTTGCGCGATGAACGCGTCCTTGCCCGCGTTTGGAAGCGACTGGTAGAACGCGTACTGCGCCGCGGAGATCGCGCCGGTCGAGAGACCGAGTTGCGCGAACGTCGGGCCTGCTGGCGCGGAGTACGCGACCGAGCCCGTGATGATTTCAAACATACCCGTGAAGAGTTGCTGCGTTGGGTTCGCGGGATTCGGAACAGTGATGTCGTTCACGATCGTGCCGTGGAAATCGGCAGTCACGAAGATGACGTTGCGAATACCGAGCGCAACGATCTGCGAGAGCAAGTACGCGCGCTCGGCGGCGTAGCCTTCCCAGCGGTCTTCACCGGCGAGCGGGCCGAAGTTCTGCATCGGCATCGAGGTCATCACAAACTTCCACGTGACGCCCGCGGCCTCTGCGCGCTGAAGATCTTGCAGCAAGAGCCCAAGTTGTGGGTAGCCGAGCATCGTGCGCGTCGGATTGAACGATGCTTGGATGAACGCGCCGACTTGCGCGGGGTCGAATGGGTTTGCAACCGGTGGAAGGCTCGCGTCGCGGAAGCTGCGCGCATCAACCATGAACGTTGCGGCATCGCGGCCCCACTGGAAAGAACGGTAGAGATTCGGACGACCATCGACACGCGGGTCGCCGAGCGTAGGCCACGTCGATGGAACGATCGCGTTGTGCTCAACAAACGCCTGGAGGCCGTTCACGTAGAGCGAGCCTTGGTTGTACCAGCCGGTGACTGCATCGAACGCACCACCATCGAAGTCGTTGGTGACTTCGTGATCGTCGATCATCGAGAACGTCGCGGTGCTCGCCGCGAGTTCGCCCCACGGGTCGATGCCGTGCGTCGGTTGGTAGTTTTCCACGTGCTTCGCGCGATACTCATCGAGCGTCGTTGCTTGCGGAACTGGAACCGCAGGGCTCGCAACGTCGGCGTAGATGGTGTCGCCAAGCTTCACGAAGTAATCGAGCGCGCGCTCATCGGCGTTGAGGATCGCGTTGTAGATGCCGACATCGCCGCGCCAGTCGCCAGTCACGCCGAAGCGGAGGCCAGCAGGCGCTGCATTCACACCGATCATCGCGGCGCCCGTGGTGAAGGTCGCGGTGCGAACCTTCTTGCCATCGGTGACACGCACGAAGTGCGGAACGCCGAGGTCGAGTCCGCTGAGGAAGATCTTGCCCGGAAGCAGCGCGTTGTCGACGACGATCGACTGCTGAGAGATGATGTTGGTGAACGCGGCATCGCGTGCAACTTCGATCAGCACGGTGCCGGTGCCGGCAGCCGGGCGCACGAGAACGGCGGCGTTTCCGCCGATGACGTCACCAACGGCGACGCGGGGAAGCGCTTCGGATGGGAAACCCGCGTGGGCGGCTGCGGTGAGCATGAGCGAGGCGAAGAGCGCTGGGGTTGAGGGGTGCATACTTTCTCCTTGTGGATACTGAATGGGATGTGAGATGAGTTGCGAGGCAGCAACCAGCAAGGATGATCCGTCGGCGACGCTCTCGGCGTGTTTTGAGACGGAGTGCGTTGAGTCGAGATTCAGTGAAGAGCGGCGGGCCTGTGCGAGCGCGGTTCGAGCACGTCGAACCGCCGTAGAGAAAAAGCGCGACGCCCAGTTTGTCGCTGGGCGCCGCGAATTCTTCGGTTGAGTGTCGCGCGCTTAGCCGCGGCAATCGGAGCCGAGAGCGTTGAGCATGAAGGTGAGGTCATTTGCGTCGGTCGTACCGTCGTCGTTGACGTCGCCGACTGAAGTTCCCCACGCGCTGAGCATGATGCCCAAATCGATGCTGTCGATGACGGCATCTTGATTCAGGTCGATCGCTGCGCAAGATGGCGCGAGCGCGACGGCACGAAGGTTGTTCGCAGGGCCCTGCAGCACCACTCGATTGTTGTATGGACGGAGCTCGTAGCCCGTCACGGTGAAGTCAGTGTCGCCCGCGTTGACCGGGAACGTGTGCCAATTCTGGAATGAGATGCGGTACTCGCCGCCCTTGAGTCGTTCGACGTCGAACTCGAGGAAGCCGTAGTGCTTACCGCCGCCGAGCAGTTGATTTCCGTTCCACGTTTCGGTTTCGCTCTGGTCAGCGCTCCACACGTGGTACGGATTTGCAACCCATGCCGCGCCTTCCGGATTGAGCGGATTCGCGCGCCAATTCGTGATCGCCGCCGCGGTCGAACCAACTGCATCTTCGACGCCACGGAGGCCGTCACCTGCAGCGCCGACATCCCAAAGATGGACGCCATATCCGTCGTTGTCGAGATCGAAGAAGCTCATCTCAGCGACCTCGCTGTGACCACAGAAGACGCCAGCGACACGGTACTGCTCCATGAGCGGGGCATAGATGCGCATCGCTTCGCCCGACTGGGTACTCGTGACGCTGGTGCCGTGAATGCCACGGCTAAATGGAGTGTGGTGCCACTGCACGAAGATGATTTGACCGGCTGCGCGCGCTGCGGCGAGTTGCTCGACTGCCCAATTCCATTGCGCGGTTCCGATGTTGAAGTCGGGAAGGTCGCCGTAGGGAGAGTTCAAGAGCCACGCGCGATTCGGGACGCGGTTGTTGGGGAAGTTCACGTTGAGGTACTG
>JAIYCA010000107.1 GCA_027488265.1 Planctomycetaceae bacterium | reverse complement strand
GAGGTGGTGTCGTGTCCTGAGCGCTCGCGACTCGCTTCGCTTTCGCTCGCTCTGGCCGGCTCCCCTCGGAGTGAATCCTCGGGGGCCGAGATGGTGTCGTGTCCTGAGCGCTCGCGACTCGCTTCGCTTTCGCTCTGGCGTGGATCTCGCCAAAGCGAGCCGCCGCAGCGGCGAGCGCTCCAATTGCAAGCCGCCGCACCGGCGACCGCTCAAACGACGGCTAGCCTCACCCCCCTCGTCGATTCGCAGCGTCGATTAGCATCCGCGCATGTCGACTTCTTCAAGTTCCTCGAAGGGCGCAGCGCGCCAAACGGCGTTCCTGTTCGTCGCGCTCATCGCAGCGATCGCGACGGGCCAATACCTGCACGCACAGGGCGGCACTCTCTCGAGCTTCTGGCAAATCGCCGGCGACTATCTCCTCGTGCGCCCGCTGCAGATGCTCGTCATCCCGATCGTCTTCCTGAGCGTCGCGTGCGGAATTGCATCGGTTGGAAAGCCCGCAACACTCGGCCGACTCGGCCTCGGGACGGTCGTCCTCTACGTCCTCAGCATGCTGATCGCGGCGACACTCGGCGCGATTCTCATCGAAGCGTTCTCACCGGGCGTCGGCGTCGCACCTGAAACACGCGCCGCGCTCATGCAGCAAGCAACGCAAGATTTCACCAGCGACGCGACGCGCGTCCAACGCATGGAAGACGCGCAATCCACCGGCGTCGGCGGCGCGTGGCTCAGCATCCTGTCACAAATCGTTCCGCGCAATCCGATCCAAGACATGGTCGAAGGTTCGACGATGGCGGCGATCTTCGCTGCGATTCTGCTTGGCCTCGGCCTCGCCGCGGCGGGCGATATCGGCAAGCCGGCGCTTGACCTCTTCCAATCGCTGCTCGCGGGCGTCATGCAGATCATCGGTTGGATCCTCTGGATCATGCCGATCGGCCTCTACTTCTTCGTGACTGGCGTGGTCGCGAAAATCGGCCTCCAAAACGTCGCGACACCCGTCCTCGGCTATATGGCCGTTGCACTCGGAGGCTTGGCGATTCATGCCTTCCTCATCCTGCCGCTCTACTGCTCGATTTTCGGCGGCGGCAACGGTTGGACGCTCCTTTGGAATCTCCGTCGCGTCTTCCTCACGGCCTTCTCGACCTCCAGCTCCAACGCGACGCTTCCTGTCACGATCGAAGCATGCATCAACGAAGGTGGCTGCTCGAAACGCGCGACCAACTTCTGCGTTCCGCTCGGCGCCACGATGAATATGGACGGAACCGCGCTCTACGAAGCGGTGGTTGTCCTCTTCCTCTTCCAACTCTTCGGCGTGGATCTTGCGTTCTCTGAGATCGTGGTCGTTGTGCTGACGAGCGTGCTCGCGGCGATCGGTGCTGCGGGCATTCCAAGTGCAGGCCTCGTCACCATGGTCATCGTGATCAGCGCGGTGAACGCCACCACTGCGGGTCGCGGCATCGAGCCGCTGCCGATCGCGGCGATCGGCGTGATTCTCGGTGTCGACCGCATCGTCGATATGTCGCGCACGGTTGTGAATGTGTGGGGCGACTGCGTTGTCGCGAAGATCATGACGCGCATCGCGCCGGATCAACCCGAGGTCGCGTCGTGATCGAGGCGCGTGCGCTGCTTTGCACGACGTTCGTCGGCCTCGGCTTGTCGAACGCGCTCACACCCGCCGCGCATGCGCTGTGCCTTTCGACCGACACGTCGAAAGACACGTCAAATGTCACCACAAATATCACCACGAACGCAGCACCGCGCGCGCGTCCGAACATCATCGTCATCCTCGCCGACGACCTCGGTTGGGGCGACCTTTCCGTTCAAGGCAACCAAGCCTTCAAGACGCCCGCGGTCGATCGTCTTGCGACAGAAGGCACACGATTCACGCAGGGATATCAAGCTGCGAGTACGTGCACACCAACACGCGCCGCACTGCTGACAGGTCGATTTCCCGCGGAACTGCAGCTCTTTTCGCCGCTTGTCGAGAATGGTCGAAACGCGGCGCTCGGCAATGCGGAGCGACTCAATCCCGACGTCCCAACGATCGCCGACATCCTTCAGCGCGCGGGCTACGAAACGGTGCACATTGGGAAGTGGCATCTCACCGTTGGCGCGACCGCGGAGACGCCGCTGCCGTATGGCTTCGATCGTGCGCGTTGGGTTGATCTTCGCGAGGGCGAACGTGATCTCGCCACACTCCCTGAGCGACCGACCAACAGCGCGACGCTCGTCGACACCGCAATCGAAGAAATTGATCGTGCGCAGGCGACGAAGTCGCCGTTCTACATGCAACTCTGGCTGAGCGATCCACACGCGCCAGTTGCGCCGAGCGAGCAGCAACGCGCGCCCTTTCGTCGAAATGTTCCGGAGGGAATCACCGCGCCTGATGAGTTGTACGCAGCCGCGGTGACCGAGCTCGATCGGCAGATCGGCCGCTTCCTCAATGCGCTCGACGCGCGGAAGATCACCGAGAACACGCTGGTTCTCTTCACCTCCGACAACGGCCCGGCAACTGCGGCGATGGCTCCAGTTCGGTGGAGCGCTGCCGGAAGCGCGGGGCCATTTCGCGGCGGAAAGCGCAGTCTCTACGAAGGTGGCATTCGTGCGCCATTCATCGCGCGTTGGCCGAACGTCGTACCCGCAGGTGTGGTCGATCGCGAGAGCGTGATTTGCGGTCTCGATTTGGCGCCAACACTCGCCGCGTTGGTCGACGGCGTCGAAGTCGATCCTGCCACACGCGCCGCGTGGGATGGCGTTGACTTCAGCGCTGCGCTGCGCGGCGCAAACGACGCACGCGACCCGTCATCGAAGGCGCGCGAACCAAGAGCGCGGCCCCTCTTCTGGGAATGGCGTTACCCGATCGAAGGGCCTGTCTTCTGGAAGAGCCCGATGCTCGCGGTCCGTGACGGCGATTGGAAGTACTTGTGGAATCCCGACGGCTCGCGCGAAGAGTTGTTCAATCTCGCCGCGGATCCCTCGGAACTCCGCGAGAGTTCAGCACAGCACCCTGAAGTGACCGCGCGACTCCGCGCGATGTTGCGCGCGTGGTACGAGCCACTTTCAAAGGATGGCACGCGCGCAGAGGCCGGACGTTTGCCCGGAGTGCCGTGACCTTGAAATCTTGAGCACTCGCAACCTGCTTCGCACTACGGAGCGCTCGCGACTCGCTTCGCTTTCGCTCGCTCTTGCGTGAACCACGCCAGAGGGAGCCGCCGCAGCGGCGACCGCGACAAAAATGAGTGCTCGCGACTCGCTTCGCTTTCGCTCGCTCTTG
>JAIYCA010000263.1 GCA_027488265.1 Planctomycetaceae bacterium | reverse complement strand
TACTCGACTGGTATCCGCGTGAGCGAAGTGGTCGCGATCAACCGCGGCGATCTGAATGAGTCGAACGAGTGCATCGTGATTCGTGGTAAGGGTCGTCGTGAGCGCATTGTGCCGCTTGGCGCGCACGCGCTCAAGAGTCTGCGCCATTACCTCGACATGCTCGATGGCGAGATGAAGGCTGCGGGCCTGACGAGCGGTCAAGAGGCTCCGCTCTTTGTGAACAAGCACGGTTCGCGTCTTTCGAGCCGCTCGGTGCGCCGCAAGGTCGCCAAGTATCTCGTCAAGGTTGGTCTCGACCCCGACATCAGCCCCCACACGATTCGTCACAGCTTCGCAACGCACCTTCTCAACAACGGTGCGGACTTGCGTGCGGTGCAAGAGTTGCTCGGTCACCAATCGCTCTCGTCGACGCAGGTGTACACGCACCTCGCGCAAGGCAAGATGCGCGCCGACTACGACGGCGCACATCCGCGCGCTGAAGCGTCGTAAGGAGCGAACTTCAAAGATCAAACACACGCGCCCTGCGGTTTCCGCAGGGCGCGTTTCATTGTGTGAGAAGGGCGGGCTGCATCTCGCGTGACCTCGCCGAAGGCGGAGCGATGCGAAGCCTGAGCGGTCGACGTGGGAGTCGCTCGTCGTTTCGTGTGGCACTACCCCCTTGCGAAGCAAGAGGTAGTGGCTTGGCTGGCAAGTTCCCATGATGCACCAAACTCGAATCGGAGCGCTCGCAACCTGCTTCGCAACTTGCTCGCTTTGGCGTGAACTTCGCGTCGCCCTCACCAAAGGTGATGCCACACGAAACGTCGCGCTTCGACCGACATCATTCTCTCGCGCTTCACTTCGCTCCGCGCTCGTATTTGAGCGCTCGTGTTGAAGCACTCGTGTTGAAGCACTCGTGTTGAAGCACTCGAGCGCGGCTCTTGCCGCGCCCTCGCTCTGGCCGGCCTCGCGGCGAGTGAATCGCCGCGGGCCGAGATCTGTCATGTGTTCCACGCTCGTGACCCGTGCGTCACTTCGCGCGCTTCCACGGCCAGCCCATGTGTTGCTGACGTGGCGCACATTCGTCGCGCACGAGTTCGAATCGCAGCACATCGCGCACAACTTCAGGCTTGTAGGAACCAGGCACATCCGCACAAGTCGCGGTGTTCGACAGATTCGTGAAGATCACGATCTCGCCGTTGTATGTCCAGCGTCCAACCGAAGTACCCGCGGGCTTCTCGCTGCGTGCGGGCACGTCGATCGAGAAAATCCCGGTGGGCTCGATGATCATCGTCGCACCGTCAAGTTCGCTCGTCCATGTTCCGACAAACGGCGCATCGGCGAGCGTCGCCGACTTCGTTTCACCTTCTGCGGTATCCACGGTGGAGGCGCACGCGCTCATCCATGCGAGTGACGACGCGCATGCGAGGCTCCATACGAAAGAGAAATGTGCGGCGCGCGCGACATGCGAGGATCGAACGAACATAGGGGAATTCTCCGAACGACTCTCAAGCGAGTCGATTGTGTGTGCGTGCAACGTGTTCAAGATCCGCAAGGCGCATCGCGAGCAGTTCGCGCGTCGGCGCGACGACATTCACGTGCCCGACCTTTCGCCCGGCGCGCGGCGCCTTGCCGTAGAACTGCGCGTTTGTGCCAGGAATCGCGAGGATTTCGCTGAGTGGCGGCAATCCACCGATCAGGTTGATCATCGCCGCGGGTTCGGGCGCGCCCGTGTCACCAAGCGGAAGCCCTGCGACCGCGCGCATGTGATTCTCGAATTGACTCGTGCGCGCGCCCTGAATCGTCCAGTGTCCCGAGTTGTGCACGCGTGGCGCGATTTCGTTCGCGATGATCGTGCCGTCGGCCACAAACAACTCAAGCGCGAGCGTGCCGATATGACCAAGTCCTTCGAGTACTTGTCGCGCGTATCGCTCGGCTGCGTGCGCGAGCAGATCTGAGATCGGCGCAGGCGCGATCGAGCGAAACAGAATGCCTTGCGTGTGCAAGTTCTCGACGACGGGGTACACCACGCACGCGCCGTCCGCACCGCGCGTCGCGACAACCGACACTTCGCGATCAAACGGCACAAACGCTTCGTAGATCGATGGCGCACGACCGAGTGCGTCCCACGCGGGCGCGAGTTCCGCGGCGCTGCGCACTACGCGCTGCCCTTTGCCGTCGTATCCAAGCGAACGCGTCTTCAGGACGCCGTGTGTTCCAACCGCCGCGAGCGCGAGGTCCATGTCTGCCGTCGTCGAAACAGCTGCAAACGGCTGCACGGGCACGCCTGCGTCGCGTAGAAACTCCTTCTCGCGAATGCGATCGCACGTGAGTTCGAGTGAACGAAGCCCGGGGTGCACGGCGCGCCGTGCGGCAACCGCAGCCAAGCTCTTCGTCGGCACATTCTCAAACTCAAACGTGACGACGTCGACTTCGTCGGCGAAGCGCGCGAGTGCATCGAGATCATCCCACGCAGCACACACATGACGACCGGCGACGCGCGCGGGCGCGTCGGGTGCGGGGTCGTAGAACACGCACTCGAGATCGAGCGGAATAGCCGCGAGCCCGAGCATTTGCCCGAGCTGTCCGCCGCCGAGGATGCCGATCTTTCGAACGCTCACGCGGGCTTTCCTGACGTGGGGTTCCCTGACGCGGGATTCCCTGACGCGGGATTCCCAGACGCGGGGTTCCCAGGAATCGGATTCGCAAGGACATCCGCGGTTTGCTTCGCGCGGAACGAGGCGAGCCGCGAGGCGATTCCGCTGTCGAGGT
>JAIYCA010000175.1 GCA_027488265.1 Planctomycetaceae bacterium | reverse complement strand
GAGACACAGTCCGAGGCCGACCTTCGTGTACCTCACGCTGAGAGGGCAGGAAGCGATACGCCCGTTGATGTGATTCCGACATATGAAGTTCGTGCGGAACGTGGCACGTTGCAGTTTGTCGATGGCGCAGGACGCACGTTCTTTCAAGCAGAAGGCCCTGACGCCTCGCGTCGCGAAGCGAATGGATTTACGGGAGGATTTTGGGTTTCACCAACGCGCGATGCAGTCTTTGCGATGCGCGTCGATCGGCCCGAACAGCGACGCGTGACGATCGTCGAGTCGACGCCGAAAGATCAGTTGCAACCTCGGGTTCGATCGTTCGACTATGTGAAGCCAGGAGACCCGATCGATACGGCGATCCCGCATCTCTTCCGCGTGGAACTCGACGCAAGCGGCGCGCTTGTTGCACGCGAAGTTCCGCTCGACCGCGCGCTCTTCGCAACTCCGTGGTCGATCGATCGCGTGCGCATGCTGCCGAATGGTCGCGAGGTTGCGTTCCTCTACAACCAACGTGGGCATCAAGTCGTGCGCCTTGTTGCGATCGATCTTGCAACTGGCGCCGCCCGCACGATCGCGGAGGAGTCGTCTGCGACGTTCGTCGATTGGACGAACAAGATTTGGATGCACTGGTTCGACGCGTCGGGCGAATTGTTGTGGATGACTGAAAAGAGCGGTTGGAATCACATTGAACTCATCGATATCGCGACGGGCGCTGTGAAGCGTCGAGTGACGGAAGGCGCGTGGAATGTGCGGCGCGTTGTGCACGTCGATGAACGTGCGCGCATGATCGATCTCGCATTGATGGGACGCGACTCTTCGGAAGATCCGTATCACGTACATCACGCGCGCGTTTCGCTTGATGCAGGCGAAGTGGTCATGCAGACCGCCGGAAATGGCACATGTCGCGTGGATTTCTCGCCCGATCGATCAGCGCTCGTTTCGGTGCGCGCCCGCGCCGATGCGCCGCCGATCTACGAACTTCGCCGTGCGACGGATGGCGCGTTGGTTGTTGAACTTGGGCGCGCCGACGACAGTGCGATGCGCGCCGCGGGTTGGATCGCGCCTGAACCGTTCGTCGCGAAAGGTCGTGACGGCGTGACCGACATTTGGGGCGTCGTCTATCGCCCGACTGGCTATCACCCATCGCGAAGGTACCCGGTCATCGAGAACATCTACGCGGGTCCGCATGGACACCATGTGCCGAAGTGGTTTGAACTCGGCGGGCGCTCACGTGAGTACGCCGAACTCGGTGCAATCGTCGTGCAGATTGACGGCATGGGTACGAATTGGCGCGGTAAGGCATTCCATGATGTCTGCTGGAAGAACTTGAAAGACGCGGGATTTCTCGATCGTATTGCGTGGATGCGCGCACTCGCGGCGCGCGACACCGCGATGGATCTCTCGCGCGTCGGAATTTTCGGCGGCAGCGCGGGCGGACAGAATGCGATGCGCGCAGTCCTCGATCATGCAGATTTTTACGACGTCGCCGTGGCCGATTGTGGATGCCACGACAATCGCATGGACAAGATTTGGTGGAACGAGCAGTGGATGGGTTGGCCTGTCGACGAGAGTTACGTGAAGAGTTCGAACATGGAAGATGCCGCGAAACTCGGCGGGAATCTCATGTTGGTTGTCGGCGCGCTGGATGACAACGTGGACCCAGCGACGACGATGCAGGTCGCGCAGCGCTTGATCGATGCGGGGAAAGACTTTGAATTGCTCGTGATGCCAGACGCGGGGCACGGCGCGGCAGAGTTGCCGTACAGCAATGCGCGCCGCGCGCAGTTCTTGTTTGAGGCGCTTCGCGCAGAGTGACGCCGCGGTACGCTTTCCGCATGCTGCTTTCGAATTCGTGCAAGGTTCGCGTCGTGGTCGCTCAAGCGTTTGTGCGCGTCTTTGCGGCGTTTGCGATGTTTCTCTTCGGGGGTTCCGCTGCACTCGCGCAGGGTGTGCCCGCGTCAACGCAATCGACGAAGCCGACAAGTTCGCCAACGGGTACAGCTGCAAGCACCACCACGCGCCGTCCCAACATTCTCTTCATCATGTCGGACGATCACGGGAAGCAGGCGATTTCGTGCTACGGCGCGACGGCTGCGCCCGGCCTCGTGTCAACGCCGGGTATCGATCGCATCGCGCGCGAAGGTATGCGCTTTGATCGCGCGAGTGTGACGAATGCGATTTGCGGTCCATCTCGCGCGGTGATGCTGACAGGGAAGCACAGTCATCTCAATGGTTTCGCAACCAACGATCAGAAGTTTGATGGCACGCAGCAGACATTTCCAAAGGTGTTGCAAGCCGCGGGATATCGCACCGAAGTCATCGGGAAGTGGCATCTAGAAAGCGATCCGACGGGCTTCGATCACTGGGATGTCCTCGTCGGGCAGGGCGACTACTGGAATCCGACGTTCATCGTTGATGGCACGCGAACGAAACGTGACGGGCATGCAACCGACATCATTCATGCGAACGCGCTCGAGCGATTGCGTGCGCTCGCGCCCGCGGCGAAAGATGGCAAGCCGTTCGCGATGCTTGTTCATCACAAAGCGCCGCACCGCAACTGGATGCCTACGGCGCGACATCTGAACCTCTTCAAAGACGACGAGATTCCGCTTCCTGCGACGTTCTTCGATCGTTACGAAGGTCGCAGTCGCGCGAGTTCGATGCAGACGATGCAAGTCGACCGTGATCTCGCGTGGGAGTACGACCTGAAAGTCACCGCGCGCGAGCTCTTTCCCGATCGCAAGCTCGACGGACTTGATTCGTGGATGCAGCGCGAAATCGAGCGGATTCCCGGCGAAATCCAGCGCGCGATCGTGGAGGCATATCGCGATGAGAATCGGAAACTCATTGAGCGCTACTCGCGCATGAAGCCGAAGTCGCTCGCGGAATGGCGATTCCAGCGATACGCGAAGGACTACTTGCGCACCGCGCAAGGCGTCGATGACTCGGTCGGCGGCATCCTCGAAGAACTCGACCGACTCGGGCTCGCGGACAACACGATCGTCGTCTACACAAGCGATCAAGGCTGGTTCCTTGGCGAGCACGGTTGGTTCGACAAGCGTTGGATGTACGAAGAGAGTTTCCGCATGCCGCTCGTCGTGCGTTGGCCGGGACAGATTCCCGCAGCGTCGACGTCGGACGCGTTGGTGCAGAACCTTGATTTCGCGCCGACCTTCCTCGCGGCGGCGGGCGTGTCGGTTCCCGCCGACATGCAGGGGAAGAGCATGCTGCCGCTCCTCGCGGCAGGCGGCGCGACCGACAAGCCGTTCCGCGACGCGGTCTACTACCGCTTCGAAGAGTCGAAGGGGTCGCACACAGTGCCGCGTCATGAGGGTGTGGCAACCGATCGCTGGAAGTTGATTCGATTCCTCGATCTGATCGATCCGGCGACCGGCGAGCGAACCCTCGAACTCTACGACCTTGCCGCAGATCCCGACGAACTTCGAAGCCTCGCCGGTGATCCGAAGCACGCGGAGACGCTGCGGGCGATGACGCAGAAACTCGAGGCGATCCGCGCGCAGTACCAAGTCGACGTCCCGCGTGCGGGAAATTCAACTTCAGCCCCCGCGACCCCTTGAACTCATCTTCGGCGGCTCTACCCTCGCTGCCTCGTCGACAGAGAATCGATTCCTGAGGTTCGCACGCGCATGGTGGCGCAGGCGCTTGGGTTTCACGCGTGGTCCGCGCTGTCGGCGGCGCAGGGAGGCATCATGTCGGAGCAACGTCTGGGGATCGTTTCGCGGATTGGTCGGTGGATCGCAACGCCTGGTGCAGGGATCTTCTTGCTCGGCGCGACGCTCGCATTCGCGGTGCTTGGCGCGAGCGATCAAGTTGGTCGTGCAGTGCGCACGATGAAACAGGACAACGTGATTCGCGTGAAAGGCGTTTCGGAACTCGACATCACGAGTGACCGCGCGGTCTGGTGGGGCACGGTGCGTGCGCGCGCGGAAACGCTTCCTGCGGCGTATGACGAACTCGCGAAGGCGACCGATGCGCTCAAGTCCTTCGTGGTTTCGAAGGGGATTCCTGCCGACTCGGTCACCGTTGCCAGTGTTGACATTTCGCGCGAAATGAAGCGCGATGACAAGGGCAACCCGACGAACGAAGTCGAACGATTCGCGCTGCGGCAGCGACTTGGATTTGCATCGCCGAACGTGCAGGTTGTGCGCGAGATTTCAAACGGTGCGACCGCACTCATCAAGCAAGGTGTTGAAGTCGAGAGCGATGCGCCGACGTACACGGTGAGCACGCTTGAGAAGACAAAACTTGAGTTGTTGGAGAAGGCGACCGCGAATGCCTACGAACGCGCGCAAGTCCTTGCGCGTGGCTCAGGGAGCACCGTCGGTGGCCTCGTCAGCGCATCGCAAGGCGTCTATCAAATCGTGGCGCGCGGCTCGACCGATTCGAGCGATTACGGCGAATACAACACGACCGCGATCGACAAGACAGCGCGTGTTGTGGTCACGCTTGAGTATGCAGTCAAGTGAATATGCCTCTCAGTGAATATGCCGGCATGCGCATACGCCATCAAGTGCATACGCCGTGAAGGAACGCGGGCGCGCGCAACCACGGCGCGCGAGGGTCACTTGCCCCACGCGTCGAGGACGCGCGCAAGATCAGAGGCGCCGACGAGTCCGTCGCCATCGAAGTCCGCAGCGCAACGGCTTGTCGCTGGATCGGGATCGGCGCACGGTCCCCATGACGCGAGAAGCAGCGAAAGATCGGCAGCAGTGATCGCGCCGTCGAGGTTGATGTCCTCGGCGGCGCGGTCTTTCAAGGCGGCGGCGCGCGTCGAGATGATGCCAAACCCTTCGATGAACAGCGGGTCTGCGCCTGTTCCCGCGACGCTGCGCGAAGCGGTTGAGATGAGTGCATCGCGCACGCCTGCGACCGAAAGTTCGCCGCGCGCTTGCATGAGGAGCGCGGTTGCACCCGCGATGAGCGGCGTCGAAAGGCTCGTTCCGCTGACCGATTGCAATCCGGTGGCGTTTGTCGAGTGCACCGAAACCACGCTCACGCCGCGCGCGAGCACTTCGGGTTTCACGCGTCCGTCGGCACTCGGGCCATCAGAGCTGAATCCCGCGATGGCGCCGCTTGCATTCGCTGCACCGCACGTGATGACATCAAACGCATCCGCAGGCGCGATGATGCGATTCGTGGCTGGATCGGTGTCGTGCCCCGCATTTCCGGCAGCAGTGAGGCACACGAGCCCGTTCGCGGTCGCGATGTTCACTGCCTGCGTCGTGATCGCGGTCACACCGTCGAGATCTTCCGGCGTGTACCAATCGATGTAGCCAAGCGAACTCGTCGCAAGATCAGCGCCATTTCCTTCGATGAATTCGAGGCCGGCGACGTAGTAATCCTCTTCAATCGGAACCTCGTTCGCGTAGTCCTCGGTCTTTGCGAGGATGAATTGCGCTGCGTACGCGCTGCCGACCGCGGTGCCTGGCAAGTAGGCCGCGAGCGTGCCGAGAATCCACGTGCCGTGCTTGTGTTGTTCGGCGTGGTCGCCGACATCGATTCCGGTGTTCGCGTCGTTCGAAACGAAATCCCATTCGGCGATCACATCGAGTGGATACTCCGCCGACTGAAACGCTTGGTGGACGCGATGGAATCCCGTGTCGAGCACGCCGATGATCATGCCTTCGCCATGGAATCCGCGTACGTGCATCGATGGCACGGTGATCTGCGTGAGTTGATCGTTCATGAAGCCGTAGTTGATCGCGGCGATGCTGCCCTCGGGAAAGTGTTCTTCGTCGACAACATCGACGGGCGCAACGCGACGCGACGGATGCAGTGGGCGAATAGAGCGCACGAAGGGAAGCGCCGCGATCTGGTCAAGTTGTTCGCGTGTGCCTTCGACGCTGACGGCATTGAGCCAGCGGCTTTCGGCGCGCACACGTACGCCGGTCGCGCGAATCGCATCGATACGCGGAGCGGCGATTGGGACGTCGCGGGCGTCGATCAGTTTGCCATCGGTACGGAACTTTGCGCGACGTGCGAGTGCGCGTTCCGTGAGCGGCGTATCGCTTGCACAAAGCGCGCGCTTCGGAAGAGACTTCGGCGCGAGTTCAATCCACATGACACTCGGCGACGATGCGGCGGAAACTGCGGTGTGAGCCGCGGGAGGCGTCGTGCAGAGAAGCGCGTGAAGAGCGAGCGCGTGCATCAAAAGTGGCATGGCGCAAGCATAACACCGATTCGGTACGGGAAAAGGAAACCTGCGCAATCAGCGTTGACACGGCGGCCAGCGCGCCGCCACGCCACGCGCGCGAAGTGTTCATAGCACCGCCGAAAACCGCGTGAAATCAATTCGTACGTGTCGCGAGCGATCGTGCGACCGTTCGAATGATCCACACGATGATGCCGACGCCGAGCAGTGTGAAAATCAAGAAAATCGCGAGTCCGCCGACGGGTGCGGGTTCGCGTGGCGCAGCGTCGGTTCCCGCGAGAAGCGCCAATCGATGCGCCTCGCGCAAGACGGCCGCGGCGAAGATCGACACGAGAGTCAACGCAAGCAGTATCCAAAGGGCGCCGCCGTTGAGCGAGCGACGCGCGGCGACCGTGAGCCAGCAGGGGATCGCGAGTATTTGTGCCGCGAAGAGCGTGATGAGTGCGCCGAGACCGATGCGCGACGAGAGCACCTTGCTTTCGCCGTGTGCAACGTGCCACGCGACGAAGGCGATGCCCATCGCAGCGATCGTGGCGAGCACCGCGAGAATCGCAAGCGGGCGTGCAGCTTGCCTGCGATCTTCATCGCTTGCGTCGCCCGCGCCGAGACGTAGTTGCCACGCCGCGAGCAGCGCGAACGTTGGCAAAGCCGCGCAGAGCCACATCGAGAAACGAAGCGCGATGCGTTCGACGGTTGGGCCGTGCGCGGTTCCGCCGTAGATCGCAGGCCATGCCGCCGGTTGAAGCGAGAGCAAGTGGTTCTCGACGAACGCGATGCCTGTGTACGCGATGAGCACCGTGGCGACGGCGGCTGCGAGCGATTTCACAAGTCGTCCGCGCGCGAAACTGTGCGCTTTCACGACGTACAGCGCGTAAATCGCGATGATCAGCGCAGGAAGCAGCAGCATCCAGCGATTGAAGAGCAAGAGATTCGCGGTGTAGAAACTCTTCTGATAGACGATTTGTACGAAGAGAAGTGGTGCGATTCCTGCGGTGATTGCGCTGGAAATTGCCGACGGCAGCCAATCGCGCACGGTTGTTGCGAGTACATCGCGCGGCGCGTTCGTGCTTGGCGAGAAGCGGCCGCGAATCGCAGAACCCAACGTCCAAAGCGCTCCGCCGATCGTGTAGTGCATGAAAATCGCATGCAGCGCGTAGGTCGCGATCAAGAGCACGATGTAGATCAAGGTCGACGTCGGCAGCGTTGAAAGCAGCGTGTCGACGTTTGGGGCCGCGATTGGCGCGGCGCTCGTTGCCGCGCTTGTTGGTGCGTCCGCTGTAGCCTGCACCGCAGCCACTGTTGCGATCGGATTCATCGCGCCTCCTCGCTTCCGGCGAGTTCTTGTGCGCGTGGCGCGGGATGTGGACCCGCGCGTTTGAGCGCCTCACGAATCTCGGCGAACACCGCGGGATCGCGCGATTCAGGCCACGCAGAGGGTCGATGCGCGTGCTCCCACGCGATGTACTGAACGAGTGCTTCGAGTTCTTCTGCGGTGCCCGCGAAGGGTGGCATGAAGCCTTCCGTCCACTGCAACATTGCGACGTTCAGGCGCTTCTGCTCGATCGCCCAATCACCCATGAGTGCGTCGAGCGCATTCGCGCCGCGAATCGTGTGGCAAACCGAGCAGAGGTTGCGATAGACGAGTCGCCCTTCGCGCAACTGCTCGGTGGGGTAGTCGCTCGCGTCGCGCAGCGGGTAGGGGTCGGTCGCGAGGACGCCCGTCTCACGCAACGAGGCGACTTGCGCAGGGGTGATGGCGTTTGAGTAGAGCGTTTCGCGGACGGAGTAGGGCTTGCGCGCGCCTTCGCGGATGAATTCGCCCGCGCCCGTTGCGCCGAACGCGATCGCCGCGAGAAGCGTCGCCGTCGCGCCGTTCATGTAGTTCTTCTGTCGCCACAATGCGATCACGCCGTAGCCACCGATGAGCGCCGACGAGCCCGCGGCGATATTGAAGAACATCGTCATCACCATGGAGCCGCCGAGAATCCAGCCGCGACTGTCGGCAGGCATCGCGGCGAGGTACCACGCGCCGAGGATCGGCATCGCGAGCATCGGCAGGAAGAACGGCGAGAGTTGATGCAGCACGCGCTCGCGTTCTTCGCGGGAGAATCCCGGAAGCGCGTTGAGGACGATCGCAGCGCCGAGCGCAGCAAGGACGAGGCAGACCACGGTGCGGAAGAGAAGCGACGGCCAGAACGTCGGGTTGAAGAACCCTTCCCAAATGCTGCCTGAGGTGACCCAGCCGCCCGGCGTGAGTTGCCACGAGAGAATGCCGTTGATCCAGAACAGGCTGCCGAATCCGGCGATCGAATAGATCGCGAGGAGGGTGAGCCGCTCGCGGCCGCTGAGCCGATCGCCGTACCGGAAGAACGCGTATCCCGCGACGACTTCAATCCAGAAAAAGATCCACTCGGTGGCCCAAATCCAGTGGAACTCGTCGACCATCAGCCCGATCGTCGGTGCGGAAACTTGGATCGACGTGAGCCACATGCCGACGCCAGTGAGCGCGCCGAGGACGAAGGAGAGGAAGATCAGGACGCGGAAGACGCTGTCGATGAGGCGGCGCGCGAGCGGTTCGCGGCCCGATTGCGCGAGCCATTCAAACCAGAAGAGAAGGAAGCCGCCGCCGATGGCGAATTGCGCGAGGAAGACGTGGAAGATGCCGAGCCCTCCGATCGCCATGCCCTTCATGATGGGGCCGTAATCGTTGACGGGATACGCGGAGGGGAGGAAGTTGGGGAGCGCGGCTGGATCGGGAGCCATGCGCGGAGAGTACCGCCTCTACGAACGGTGCATGGCACGTGCCGCTCAGTGCCTGGCACTGCATGGCACGTGCCGTGCACCATGCAAGTCGCCGCGCAGGTCACCCCAAACTTCGCCAACTTCACGCGTCACCGGCGCGTGGGAGTTGTCGTACGAGCGTTCCCTCGCGACACTCGCGTCATGTCGACGCGGCAGAACGCTCAGCACGCATGGAATGCTCGTTTTGGAGTTCCTTTGGCAAAGCTCCTCTTGGTGCTGGTGTATGCCCTCTCGTTGTTTGCGCAGCTTTCGTGCACGTCGGGCAGCGCAACCGCGCGTGATGTTGCGGGCAAGGCGGACTCGAAGCAGGGCGTCGGCGCCGCGCACCCAAACATTGTGCTCATCCTGGTCGACGATCTCGGACAGCAGGACACGTCGGTGCCGATGCTGGCGGGGTGTAGCTGCGGGGGCAGGCAGTGCACGGCACGTGCCATGCAGTGCCAGGCACTGGGCGGCACGTGCCGTGCACCGTTCAGTGAATCGTCGGGATCACCTTTGGGGACGGTGCCGTGGAAGACCCCCAACCTCGAGCGCCTCGCCGCGCGCGGTCTGCGATTCTCCGATGCCTACGCCGCCGCGCCCGTTTGCACGCCCTCACGGACCGCGATCCTCACCGGCCAATCGCCTGCCCGAACGCACATCACCTACTGGACGCTCGAAAAGGACCGCGACACGTCTTCGCGCCACGCGCGACTCGATCCGCCGGCGTGGCAAGTCAACGGTGCGCAGCCAACGGGTGCTGAACTCCCGCAACTCCTCGCAAACGCCGGCTACCGCACGATGCATGTCGGCAAAGCGCACTTCGGTGCGCGCGGCACGCCTGGTGCTGATCCACGCAACTTTGGCTTCGACGTCAACATCGCGGGCCACGCGGCCGGGGCGCCTGGTTCTTTCTTCGGAAGCGACCACTTCAAAGACGCCGCGCGCAAACAACGCGGGAAGGTCGCGCCTGCCGACGCGCCGCCGAGTGTGTGGGATGTGCCGATGCTCGAGCGTTGGTATCGCGATGCCGCCGACGACGACGCAGACGAAAACGTCTGGCTCGACGACGCGCTCGCGCGCGAGGCGTGCGACGCCATCACAACCGCGGTCGCAGAGCAGAAGCCCTTCTTCCTCAACTTCTGCCCGTACGGCGTTCACACGCCCATCATGGAGGATCCGCGTTTCGCGGCCGACTACCCCGAACTCGACCCAACCGAGCGCGCGTACGCCACGATGATCGCGGCCGTCGACGACGCGCTCGGACAACTCGTCGCGCGCTGCGACGCGCTCGGCATTCTCGACAACACGATTTTCATTTTCACGTCCGACAACGGCGGGCTCTCGGCGCACGCGCGCGGTACGGCGCCCGATGGCGCGCGCGCCCACACCCACAACGCGCCGCTTCGTTCGGGCAAGGGTTCTGCCTACGAAGGCGGTCTGCGCGTGCCGTTCGTCGTCGCGGGCCCCGGCATTCCGCACGAAGCAGCGCCGCGCCCAGCGCCGATCATCGGCACCGATCTCTACCCAACGATTCTCTCGCTCGCGGGCGCGTCAGTTCCCGCGGGTCGTGTGATCGACGGCGTCGACCTCTCAAACTATTGGCGCGGCGGCCCCGCGCCCGCGGATCGCGCGATGCTCTTTCATCAGCCGCACGATTGGGGGCCGCAGGGGCCGGGTATCGAGCCCTTCAGCGCGGTGCGCGTTGGCGATTGGAAGTTGATTTGGTTTCACGACGTCGCGGGTGGGTCGACGACGGGCAAGGCACGTGTTGAGCTCTATGACCTCCGACGAGACCTCTGCGAATCAAACGACCTCGCGGAGCGCGAACTTCATCAACGCAACACGATGAGCGACGCGCTCCGAAGCGCACTCCTTGAAACTCACGCTCAACGTTCAAGAGAGCGTTTGAGCGGAAAGCCAGTCGAATTCTGAAAGGTCAAGATTCGAGGCGCCAATTTCCGCGGCGTTCATTTCTGAAAGAGCGGGTTCAATTTCAACAGAAGCACGCGTTTGCTACATTCCACCTATGGCGGAAAGATCAGAGACAAAGGATGAGGACTTTGTCGTACTGCTCCTTCGGGCGCGCGGGGGGGATCAGCCAGCGCTCGAGGAGATTTGGCGACTGACCTACGACGAACTGCACGCGATGGCGCGGGGAATTCGCGCGGGCTATCCGATGCGAAGTGTGCCGAGCCCCACCACCATTTTGCATGAGGCATTTCTCAAGACCTTTACAGCCCGAGCGGTCGCGCAGGCCGAGTTGGGTACGCCAAAGGCCCCGCAGGCAACCGAGTGGGAAAGTCGTGCGCACTTTTTCGGTTCGTTCTCCCGGGCCATGGCGCAGTTTCTCATTGATTGGCGTCGCACGGCGAGTCGCCTCAAGCGTGGCGGTGGGGTTGAACCCGTCCAACTCGGGGATGGGGATGGCGAGCTTCCCACGTTGCAGCCGTTGACCGAAATCGATCGCGCCCTGCGCGAGGTCACGCCCGCGCTCGTTGAGGAACTCGAAAAGCTACAAACGGATGCGCCTGACCTCGCGAATGTCGTATGGCTTCGATACATGGCAGCGCTGAGTCTCGAAGACACTGCGAATATTCTCGGAATCGCCCCGCGCACGGTAAGTAAGCGCTGGAACGCGGGCCGCGCGATTCTGCGTCGAGAACTGAAGAAGCGATTTCGCGACCTGCCGCCCGAGCAGGCTTCAGTCGGGCGCACGGACGACGAGAAAGGCACGGCATCTCAGCAGAGAGGCGGTACGTGATGTCTTCGATCGATCCCATTCGACGTGCCGAGGACTCCGGCGCCGCATCGCCCAACAACGCGACGCCATCAACGCACGCGACACCTGCCGGCTCATCGAAGCACGACGTGCTCGTTGACCTCCTCGACGCAGCGCTTGCGATGACTCCCGACGAGCGTGCTCGTTTCCTCGACGGCCTTGCGGCTCGCCACGAGGACCGCGCGCGCGAACTCCGCGAGTTGCTTGAGGCGCTCCCAGATCCCGAATATCCAACCGACACCATCACGCCCGTCGAGCAGGCGTCGGGCTCCGCTGCGGGCCTCGCATCCAACAAGTCGCATGACGATTCGCACGATCCCTATGTCGGCGAACCGCACGTGGGCGAAATCCTTGGTGGTTGTCGGCTCACAAGCGTGCTTGGTCGCGGCGGCATCGGTACGGTTTTCGCCGCCGAGCAGGTCGAACCGCCGCGGCCTGTCGCGGTGAAAGTGCTGCGTGCAGCAAGCGCGCGCGCCAGTCACGTGCGGCGATTTCAGACCGAAGCTGCAGCGCTCGCGCGACTCGAGCATCCAGCGATCGTGCGCATCTACGCATCGGGAATCGCGCGACGCGAAGGGCTTGAACTTCCATACATCGTGATGGAGCGTGTCACCGATGCGACGAACTTCGTTGACTGGGCGCGCGCATCAGCGCGTTCGTTGCGTGAAACGGTCGCGTGTCTTACAAGAATCTGCGACGGCATGCAGCATGGTCACCGCCGTGGACTCATCCATCGCGATCTCAAGCCAACCAACATCCTCGTCGCGGCCGACGGAACTCCGCGCATCATCGACTTCGGTGTTGCGCGCATCTTTGGTGATGATTCGCCGCGCGCGCAGGAAACGCTCGCAGGCGCACTGATCGGGACGCCTGCATACATGGCGCCTGAGCAGTTCGAACTCTCTTCGGCCGAAGTCGATACGCGCGTAGACATTCATGCGCTCGGCACGATCCTCTACGAAGCGCTCGCCGGTCGACGTGCCTACGAAATCCCGCGCCATCTCTACTTCGATGCCGCGCGCATTCTTCGCGCGACCGAGCCCGTCGCGCTCGACCGCATCGACCGCAACATTCCGCGCGACCTCGCCGCGATCGTTGCGAAAGCGATGGCGAAGGATCGCGAGAAGCGTTACGCGACCATGGCAGAGTTCGCGGAAGATCTTCGAGCGTTCCTCGATGGTCGAGCCGTACGTGCGAGGCCGGAGTCGCGGGGCGAACGCGCCATACGTTGGATCCGCCGAAATCCGGCGTGGGCAACGGCGATCACTGCGACCGCGATTGCAATGCTGGCCTCGACCATCTTCACGACGATTTCGTGGCAGCGCTCTTCGCACCAATTGATGCTCGCAAGCCTCGCACGCGCGGCCACTGCGTCCATCAATCTCGAGACGAACACGACAAAAGAGCGGCTCGCGGAAGTGCGTGAGATTGCGGGTCAAGATATTCCTGCATTCATCTACGGCTTTCTTGAGTCGCCCTTCGAGAGCAACACGCTTCCGCAAGGACCGATTGCAGGAAGTGCCCATCGCTATACGGGATCGCTCTCGCCCGATCGAACGCGATGGATCGCGACAGGAGATGGGCCGCAAGTCCTCGTGCTCGACATCGCATCGGGAAGTGTGCTCCGTGCGGAAGTTCCGAATGCTCCGAGTTTCACGTGGGCCTGCGGATTCAACGGTGATGGTTCACGCACCCTTGTCGGTTGTGAGAATGGGCTCTACGAAGTGACCGAGGATG
>JAIYCA010000197.1 GCA_027488265.1 Planctomycetaceae bacterium | reverse complement strand
CAGTCGCTTCAACGCGCCCCAGAGTCCGAGACAAACCAGCGTGAAGAGAAGACCCGCGCCGACGAAACCAGACTCAAAGAGCACATCAAGCGGCGTGTTGTGCGAGTAACCAATTTCCCGCGCCCAACGCACGATTGTGGCGCCGCGTTCCGCGCGCACTGCCGCGGGTGCCTCATCGATCAATCGATCGACTTCCGTACGCCACGCGTTGCGACCGTGACCGATGAACGGTTCTTCGATGATGCCGTGCGCGGTCCAACGCCACAGTTCCAGTCGCTGCGATGAGTACTCGTTCAGCGTTTGGTAGTCGAAGATGGGCGCCGCGCGCGATTGCGGTCCGATCTCTTCGACGACGGTGGCTCCGCCGTCGCCGCTCGCGAAAATCAACTCGAAGCGCTTCGCCGCCACACCGCCGCCAAGCGCACTGACCGCCATCGCACAGCCCACCAGAAGCGGCACCGCAACCACGATCAACACGCGGGTTCCACGCGCGAAGAAGCGCCAACCGATGACGACAGTCGCAACGACCGCAACCAACGCGCCAACAAACGGCGCGCGCTGCGACAACACACCTTGAAGGGACAACGTCAGAAGTCCGAGGGCGCCCCATGCGAAGCGGGTCGCTCCGCGCGTTGTGAACGCAGCAAACAACGTCGCCGCAACAAGGACCACAAGCGTCCACTCGGTTCCGTCGACGAGGTCAATCTTGAGTTCAGGCCACACTGTTGAACGCATCGCCGCGCGACACAGCATCACCGCGACTTCGATCGCACCTCCCGCAACAAGTCCGAGGAGGAGCAATCGCCAACGATGCAGCACAGGAACGAGCAAGAACGGGATGAGGAACTTACGCTCAGGAATCGCGAGCGACCACATGTTCTCCCGCCCGTAGGCGAGTGTTGCCGCTGCGGTCACGAGGAGATAGCCAACAAGCAACACAAACGGCGGAGTCCAAATTGCCGCACGAAGAACGCGCATCGATGCACGAAATCGAAACAGCACCACGAAAATGAGCCACGCGAAAAGCGCTGCTTCGAGTGCGCGTAGCAGCGACAACGACGCAAGCCACGTCGCCGCCGACCATGCGAGGACATCCGTCCGCGTGGGGTCGTCGCGCTCGTACTCCTCGAGTTCCGCCTCGAGCGATCTTGGCGGCAGCAATACGCGCAGGAGCGCGTTCACCGCACTGCCCTCGCAGGCGCGTGGCGGCTGCACGTGACGCCCCACATGTCGCTACACGACACGCTGCACACGACGCAGCAAGCGACCGCGATCGGGCACACAATCATCGGAGAACCCGCACTTCGCGTGCGCGAATTCAGCGCCGGCCCCCGCCGCCACCGCCACGAGACGCCGCCGCGGGCGCGCGGTAGCTCGACGCGGCTGGGCGATAGTTGTAGTTGTACGACGGATGGAAACCGCTGTAACCCGTGCGCGGGTATGCGTTCCAGTTGTGGTTGTTGTATTGCGTGTTGGTGTTGCGCGCTGGTTGAGAGTTCCAACCCGTGCGGCCGTAGCCGCCTGCGTTGTTGGATGAGTCGTTCGACTGCGCGCGATTCTGATTCCAGTTGTAGTTCTGGTTGCGGTTGAACGCGGCACGACCTTCGTTCTCCGCGCGCTGCGTGTTCTGACCGTAGAGGTTGTTGCTCGCGTTCCACTTCTGCCAATCCGCAGACTCTTTGTTCTGCGGCTCATTACCCGCAGCACTCGCGGCGTTCCACTTCTGCCAATCCGCAGGCTCGTGGTTCTGCGGCTCGTTGCCCGCAGCATTCGCCGCGTTCCACTTCTGCCAGTCCTTGCTCTCACCCCAAGGGTTCGAAGCGGAGTACTGCGCATTCGCGTTCGTCGCGCGCGCGTTTGAGTAGACGCGCTGATTGTTCTGCCACTGGTTGTGCCAATCTTGGTTCCAGTAGGGATGCCAGTTGTTCCAGTAGCCCGACCAGTGATTCCACGCGTGCCAGTTGTTGTAGCCCCAGCCCCAACCACTCGTCCAACCTGGGCACCAACCCCAACCGCCCCAACCCGAGTCGAGGTAGTACGGCTGTACGAGCGGCGACGCATAGTCGTAGTCGGACGAGTAGCCGCCCGGCGCGTAGGTTCCGGTCTGGTTGTCGTAGAGCGCGTTCGAGCCGTACGTCTGCGGATACGCCTGATAGGTGTCGGCTGCGGCCGCCGTGTCAGACTCTGGCGAATAGTCGTAGCCCGTGCCGTAGACCGGCGTGCCTTGATTGAGATAGGTACCGAGGTACCCCGAGGTGAAACCGAAGGTGACGCTTGTGAGCGCGCCCGTCGACGCGTCCTTCGTGCTGCCGTAGACCTCGACGTAGGTCACGGGGTAGACAGGGCAAGATGGCGGAATACCGTAGATCGCGCTCGGAACCGTGTCGGTCACCTTCCACGGGCCGTTTGCCGAGGTTGAGATGAACCACGCGCCTGCGTTGCAGCAGTAGAAGCTGCTGCCGACGCCGAGCACTGGTTGTGAGGAGTTGGTTGCGTATCCAACGCTCGCTGCGTCACCCGAAGCGGCCGCTGGCTTGAAGGCAGGCTCGCCCGCGTAGGTGACAGCGCATGCGGCGTCGGCCTTCACCGTCACGGTGCGCACTTCACTCGAAGCAACGACCGCGGCGTTTGCTTCTGTCGTTCCTGGGACCGCTGCGCGCGCCGCGACCAATCGTCCGCGGGCGGCGAGTTGCGCGAAGGACGCGGGAACCTCGTTCGGCGCCGCGTACTGCCAAGGCTTCGATGGCGCGGCGTGGAACCAGCGGCCCGCTTGGAGCGTCCACCATTCGCCAGGATTCGAGACATAAAGCAGCACGGTGTTCGCGTTGGTTGCTTCACGAACGCCAGGTGCCGCGTCGACGAGTTGCGGCGCGCCTTCGGTGGCGAGCAGCACAGTGGGCTCCGTTGCAACGATGACGCGCTTCGGTGTCGCAGAAGCCATCAACGTGGTCGGCGACTGGCCGTCGAGTTGCGAGGGCTTTTCCTTCGTCGTGCCGAGCGCGGCCACGACGTCCGCGGGCGGCGCATCGCTGAGCGCGTAGCTTCCGGTGAGCGTGTCGGCGCTCATCCACACTGGCGGCTGCGAACTGTTCGCGAGCGTCGAAGTTCCGACCGCCGTGTACCAACGGCCTTCCGGCGAGCGAAGCAGGATGAACGCCGTGTTCTTCACCGACTGCCAACCGCTCGAACCAGTTGGAACGAGAATTGGTTGACCATCAATGGTGATCAAGACCGCGGGGACATTCGAGTCGACGAAGCGCGGCGGCGTGAACGAAAGTCCGGGCGTTCCCGCGGCGCGCGCGTTGGTGAGCTGCATGTCTTGAACGAGCGTGCCACGATCGACTGTGAACGCAACGCCGGTCAGGAGACGCGTCAGGCGCGCGGCCAAGTCTTGGTCGCTCGTCCCACCGAAGTCGACCGACGAGCACTTGATGCCGTTGATCTCGAGTTCGCCAGGAACGTCGCCCGCAACCGCCTGCGCAGTCAGCGTGGCAACGCCGTTCATCGACGCGGTTGCGCCATCAGAATCCTTGCGACGAAGGCTCACGCCCGCGGTCATCGTGAGTTGCACCCCGTCGAGCGTTTCGAATTGCGGTTGGTAGACCGTGATGGTGTCGCCCGCGTCGACGACCGTTTGCGGCCATTCCGCGGTCGTTGCTCCGGCCGGAGCACTCGCCGCCGCCGCAGGCGCATCTTGCGGTGCGCGCGCGTGGGTGCTCGAAGCGAAGACGCCTGAAGAGACGACGCCAAGCGTCGACAACGAAAGAACAAGGGCCGCGAATGGTCGAGCGTGCAAAGCAGTGTGCATCGGGGTGTTGTACCGCGCGCGCGTTCGGCGTGGGCGCGACGGAGACAAGATTCGTTGCGGTACGCTGCACGAGTGACCTCGCCCGCGCCTGATGACATTTCCGTGAGCACTCCCGCGGCGCCTCCCGCGAACTCTCTCACGCCTCGTCGCGGACTCGTCCTCTTGGCATTGACGGGCAGTCTGTCGATGATTTTCGTCGACCTCACGGTCACGGCGGTCGCGGGCCCGCGCATCGGCGCAGAACTCGGCCTCGGCCCGACGGGTATCGCGTGGATCGCCAACGCGTACATGGTTGCACT
>JAIYCA010000047.1 GCA_027488265.1 Planctomycetaceae bacterium | reverse complement strand
GAAAAGCGATCGCGCCACCCCACATCCTTCCCTCAGGCGTTTACCCCGTCCGCGCGAACTTGGGCCATCGGTCGCGTCATCGCTGCGAGATCGCTTGGTGGATGCGCGGAGTTCGTATGTCAGCCGCAGCACGCGGCGCGCAACAGCTCCACACACACGCAACTCGCTCAAGATCGGAATCTCACATGCACTCGAACCTCTCTGCCATCGCGCTCTTCACGACGACCGCGGCACTCATCACCACGTCGGCGCACAGCGCCATCGTCTCTGTCTCGGGAAGCGCCGCGCTCATCGCCGCGCCGATCTCCGCGCAGTTCTCGCAACTGCCCGGCCCACCGGCGTACTGCTGGAACGAGCAATCGAACGTCTCGTGGTCCGCGGGTGTGCTGAGCGTCAACACGCTCGGCAACGGCTTCTGGACTGGCCCGACACCAAACGCCGCGTTCCTCGCCGCAGGCCCCGCGTTTGACTCGCACATGATTCACTTCGATGCGACGCAAGGTGTTTCGAACGTCGGCGGGCAGGTCGTGTTCTCGTCGAACATCGTGGCGGTCATCTACGAGAACGTCCTTCTCGACGCGACCGACGCATTCCTCGGCGCGGTCGGCACGACGTACGAAACGGGCAACCCGATCCGCAGCCACAACGCGTCGCTCTTTCAGTCGGCGTTTCAAGTGAACAACAACGTGCTCGATTTCACGCTGTGGGCCTCAGCGTTCACGCTTCCCAATCGCATGACGGAGCTCCGCGTGCTCACTGCGGCGGTTCCCGCGCCGGGCGCGATCGCGCTCCTCGGACTCGCAGGTCTCGTCGGCGTTCGCCGTCGCGGCTGACGCACGTTTCATTCACCACGCGGCGCGTTACTCACCACGCGGCGCGTTACGCACCACGCGGTGCGCCACTCATCACGCCGCGCCCCACTCCCCACTCGCTCAATTCCACACCACAAGAAATGGACTCGATCATGAACAACACGCTCACCACTCTCTCGCTCGCATCGTTCGCCTCACTCGCACTCGCCGCTTCGACGCACGGCGCGATCACCTCGGTCGCTGGCCAAGCGTTGCAAATCGCGCCGCCTACCAGCGCGCTCTACACCGCGCTGCCAGGGCCGCCGGCGTATTGCTGGAACGAACAGAGCGGCGTGAGTTCGACCGCGGTGCTCGTCAACACCATCGGGAACGGCACCTTCACGGGTGGTTCGTGGGGGCCGGTCGTTGCGGGCGGCGTGTTTGATTCGCACATGATCCACTTCGACGCGGGTCAGGGCGTTGCGGTTGTGCAGGGCGCGGTCACGTTCTCAGGCAACATCGTCGCGGTGATCTACGAGAACCTCCTTCTCGATATCAGCGACGGCCCGCTCGGCGCGGCCGGCACGACCTACGCGACGGGTGATCCGTTCCGCAGTCACGCGACGAATCTCGGCGCGACTTCGTACACCGTCGCGGGCAACACGCTCACCTTCACGCTGTGGGCGAACAGCTTCGCCACGTGGCCAAACAAGATGGCGCAACTGCGCGTTCTCACCGATGGCACGGTGCCAGCGCCAGGCGCGGTGGCGCTCCTCGGGCTCGCGGGTCTCGCGGGACGTCGGCGACGCTAAGCGCGAGCGACAACGCTGAGCGCGAGCCGGCCTCGCGAACACTCGGCACTTTCGACGCAATTTTTCTTCCTCCCCTTCCTTCCCAAACTCCACGAAACCCCCGCGGACGCCGTTTCCCGCGGGGTGTTTCGTTTTGCGGGGCTGCGTTACCCGCTCAGTGAGCTGTTGCCCCGCACATCGCGTCGAAAGATCGTTACCTTTCCGCCCCAAATGGACGCACCCGCACTCTCGATCAGCCCGCCGGTTCTCTTCTTCGTGCTCGGGATGATCGCGACACTCGTCCGATCGAACCTCCGCGTGCCGCATGCGGTGACGAAGTTGATGTCGCTCTATCTCCTATGGGCGATTGGCTTCACAGGTGGTGTGAAGATCGCGCAAAGCGGCCTCGGCCGCGACGCGCTCGTGTCAATCGCGATCGGCATGTCGCTCGCGGCGCTGCTGCCGCTGGCGGTGTTCGCGCTCCTCAAGCGGCGCGTGGGGATTCATGATGCGGCCGCGAGCGCGGCGGCGTTCGGTTCGGTGAGTGCGGTGACGTTCCTCACCGCGTCAAGCATGCTTGATGCGCTCGGTATCGGTTACGGCGGACACATGGTGGCGGTGATGGCGCTGATGGAGTCGCCCGCGATCGTCGTGAGCATCATTCTCCTGCGACGCGCGCAGAAGGCCGCGGGCGAAGCGGATGCGCAGCAGACCGGTTGGGGCACGATCATGCACGAGGCGTTTTTGAACGGGCCTGTGCTTCTTCTCCTCGGAAGCCTCGTGATCGGGCTTGTGACGCGCGAGCGCGGGTTCGAGGCGTTCAAGCCGCTCTGCAAGGACCTCTTCAACGGCGTCCTTGTCTTCTTCTTGCTCGACCTCGGACTGCTTGCTGCGCGCAGGTTGCGCGGGTTCATCGCGCGCGGTTGGTCGCTCATTGCGTTCGGATTGGTGTTCCCGCCGATCGCGGGTGGATTGGCGCTCGTACTCGCGAAACTCGGCGGACTTGGCGTCGGCGACGCGACGCTGCTTGCGACGCTCGCGGCGAGCGCGAGTTACATCGCAGTGCCTGCGGCTGCGCGCATCGCGATTCCAAAGGCTGATCCGTCGGTCTACATCGGCCTCGCGCTTGCGGTGACGTTCCCGTTCAACGTGATCGTCGGTATTCCGCTCTACCTCGCGGGTGCGCGCGCCCTTTGCGGATGAGCTGTGCGGGTGAGGCGTTGACTCAGCCGCGGGCGAACTTCGAGGACGATCGCGAGGAAACCCGCGACCGACCGCTCCCGCGCGAACGCGAGGACGCCTTCGTGGAAACCGCCGCGGTCGAACCACTGGACGACTTCTTCTTCGCAGGCGTTCGCTTTCGTGCCTTCTTCGGAACGCTCGAAAGACTGTCGATTGGGATGACCGTGCCCTCTGGGAACTTGGCTGAGATGACGAGTTCGCCGCCGAGCGCTTCGATGTAACGGCGCAGCGTGCTCAGGTACATGTCGGTCGCGCTCTCGATTTTCGAAACGCTCGCCTGACCGAGTTTGAGTTTCGCCGCCATCACCAACTGCGTTTGGCCAATCGCTTCGCGAATGTCTGCGAGACGAAGCCGCGCGACGGTCTCGCGCACGCGTGCGTCGACGCGCGCGCGCGCCTCGGGCGACATCTCAGCAAACAGCTCCGAAAATGGGATGACTTTACTTTGACTCATTTCCATGCCTCTCTTCTTCGAGTTCGCTGAGGTATCGATCGAATATCGCGTCCGCCCGCGGGATCATCGTTTCGTAGAACCGCGAATCACCCGACTTGTCGCCGCCGATCAGGAGCACTGCGCGTCGCCGTGGATCGAAGGCGAAGAACACTCGTAACTGCATCCTGTAGCACCTCGTTCTCAATTCCTTCAGATTTGAGTGACGCGATCCCGCCACCGTATCAACGACTGGTCTCCGCGCATGTGGGCCGAACGCTCCGATGACGCGGACATCGTGCGAGACACACTCCCGAACCTCCTCGTCGAGTTCTGCCCACCACAGGCTGAACTCCTCCGTCGTGACAATCTCCCACATGAATATGCCTTTCTAGGAATATGCGTCAAGATGAATCTCGCGACTTTGCCCAACGCGAGACTCACAACCTATCGCTCACGCACGGTCCAAACGAAAACCCCACGCAAAGTGCGCGGGGTGGGGAGAGGCGAATGCTTCGATTTCGTGCGATTCAACGCGTGATGAACCACGCGTATCTCGTCCTACGGATTGGCGTTGCCAATCACCGTTACGGATTGACGAGATTCAACGGGCAATCACTCGGCGGAAATGGCACGCGCGGAGCGCGAGACAAGCGATATGCGCGGCATGCGCGGGATCAAGTGGTTTGAATCTCGGCGAGGGAAGTGAATCGACGATTCCAGTGAACTGGAATCGTCGATTCACTTGGCTGCGCTGTGGCCGGAAGAGAGCGCTCGCTCAGTTACACTGGACATCGTTACGCGCATCGCCGCGATTCAGCTGTGGCCGGAAGAGAGCGCTCGCTCAGTTACACTGCGCGGCCTCTGCCTGCGAGTCGGATACGTGCTGTGGCCGGAAGAGAGCGCTCGCTCAGT
>JAIYCA010000442.1 GCA_027488265.1 Planctomycetaceae bacterium | reverse complement strand
GCATGGTGGCGCGCGGATCGGGGACCGTGCAGGTCGGTGGGACTTGCGTCCGGTGCGTTCTATGCCTGTCTTGAGCGATACGCAGATCCGTGAACTGGTTCACATCGAGCCGTTCGCGTCCAACGAGAAGCGACCGGGAGCTGTCAGTTTTGGCGTCTCGAGCTATGGCTACGACGTTCGCGTCGGCACGCGCTTCAAGATCTTTACGAATGCAACCTCGGGCGGAACCGCCGTCGTTGATCCGAAGAATTTCACCAACGACCTCTTCCTGACCATCGACACCGCCGAGACCGGTCGCGACCACATCATCATCCCCCCGAATTCGTTCGCGCTGGCAGAGACCGTCGAGACGATTCATGTCCCTCGAGACGTCCTCGCAATCTGCGTCGGAAAGTCGACGTACGCGCGCTGCGGCATCATCGTGAACGTCACACCGCTTGAGCCTGAATGGCGCGGCAAGGTCACGATCGAAATCTCAAACACAACTCCACTGCCGGCAAAGATCTATGCCAACGAAGGCATCGCGCAGATGGTCTTCCTGAAAGCGGACCGGGTTTGCGCGACGAGCTACGCCGACAAGCGCGGCAAGTACCAAGATCAAGCGGGCCTCACACTCCCGATGGTGGACGGCATTTCTGCGCCGAACCACTCGCAGGCGACCACGCCACCCGTGCAATCACATCTCTTGCAAGCACATCTCTTGCAATCAAATCCCTTGCACTCACATCTTTCGCCGGTTGGGACGCACTGACGCCTTTGACCAAGCGTCTGCCCAACCGGCTGGTTTCCGCGGTAACGCCAACCACTCTGCACAACACTCCGATTTCAACTCCGACTCCCCTCTCCGACACCTCTCTCTCCGCCCGTTTGATCGCGCAGGAAGCACAAGAACAATGAAGATCTCGCGACGCTTCACCAAGGCCGGCCAAAACGTCTACGACACCATCGAGTGGACCAAGCGCTCAAGCCGTATCGGCAACTCTGACGGCTCCACCGTCTTCGAAATGAAAGACGCGGAAATCCCCGCTTCGTGGAGCCAACTCGCGACCGACATCGTCGTGAGCAAGTACTTCCGCAAGGCTGGTGTGCCGCAAGTTGGCACTGATGGTTCGCCGCTTGTCGACGACGCTGGCAAGCCAGTCCTCGGCCCCGAGCGTTCAGTGCGCCAAGTCGTGCACCGCCTTGCGGGTTGCTGGACGCACTGGGGTGAGAAGTACGGCTACTTCTCGACAAAGCGAGATGCTGAAGCGTTTTACGATGAGCTCGCCTACATGCTGCTCACGCAGATGGCGGCGCCGAACAGCCCGCAGTGGTTTAACACCGGCCTCAACTGGGCGTACGGCATTCAAGGACCAGCACAGGGTCATTGGCTCGCTGATCACCGCACGGGCGCGACGAAGCTCGCAGCCGACGCGTACACCCACCCGCAGCCCCACGCTTGCTTCATCCAAGCCGTGAAGGACGACCTCGTCAGCGAGGGCGGCATCATGGATCTTTGGACGCGAGAAGCTCGCCTCTTCAAGTTCGGATCCGGCACCGGTACCAATTTCTCGCAGTGCCGTGGTGAGAACGAGCCGCTCTCGGGCGGCGGCAAGAGTTCTGGCCTCATGAGCTTCCTCAAGATCGGCGATCGTGCCGCCGGCGCCATCAAGTCGGGCGGTACCACGCGTCGCGCCGCGAAGATGGTCTGCCTTGATCTCGATCACCCCGATGTGGTCCAGTTCGTTCGCTGGAAGGCACGCGAAGAAATCAAGGTCGCGGCGCTTGTCGAGGGCCTGAAGGTTCTCAGCGAAGATCAGAAGGAACTCGCGAAGAAGTACGGCCTCAAGCTCGATTACGACTTCAACGGTGAGGCCTACTACACCGTCAGCGGGCAGAACTCGAACAACTCTGTCCGTATCCCCGACGAATTCTTCGACGCGCTCGATGCCGACACTGATTGGAACCTCACTCGCCGCACCGACGGCAAGGTTGCGCAGTCGATCAAGGCGAAGGAACTCTGGGCGGAAATCAACTTTGCCGCATGGCGCTGCGCCGACCCAGGCGTTCAGTACGACTCGACCATCAACGCGTGGCACACGTGCCCCGCGGGTGGCCGTATCAACGCGAGCAATCCGTGCTCCGAGTACATGTTCCTCGACAACACGGCCTGCAACCTTGCGTCGATCAACCTCATGAAGTTCTACGACGCGCAATCGCGTCGCTTCGACATCGAAGGCTATGAGCACGCGATCAGCCTCTGGACGATCGTCCTCGAGGTGTCGGTGCTCATGGCAGCGTTCCCATCGAAGGAAATCGCTGATCTCTCGTGGCGCTACCGCACGCTCGGCCTTGGTTACGCGAACCTCGGCGCGATGCTCATGCAAGCGGGCATTCCATACGACAGCGAAGAAGGTCGCGCGGTGTGCGGCATGCTCACCTCGGTGCTCACAGGCCGTTCCTACGCTCAAAGCGCACTCCTCGCCGCTGAGCATGGCCCCTTCGCGGGCTACTCGGAGAACCGCGAGACGATGCTGCGCGTCGTGCGTAATCACCGTCGCGCCGCGATGGGTGTGGCACGCACCAGCGACGAGTATGAGAACCTTCGCATTCGTCCAGTGCCGATCGACCACTCGCTCGTCGCAAACGGCCGCATCAATCTCACGAACGCCGCTGATCTCCTCGATCGCTCGGTCGCATGCTGGGATGACGCGCTCGGCTACGGCGAGAAGTTTGGTTTCCGCAACGCGCAAACCACCGTCATCGCGCCAACGGGCACCATCGGTCTTCTCATGGACTGCGACACGACGGGCGTCGAGCCCGACTTCGCGCTCGTGAAGTTCAAGAAGCTCGCGGGTGGTGGTTACTTCAAGATCGCCAACCAGTCGCTGCGTCCAGCGATTCGCGCGCTCGGCTACACGGCTGAGCAAGCGGATGACATGGTGACCTACGTGATGGGTACGTTGAGCCTCGACGTGGCTTTGCCCGCGGTCGATGGTTCGGTGGAGAGCTCCACGCCGAAGAGCACGACCTTCCGCGACTTCCTCCTCGCGAAGGGCTTCTCGCACGAGCAACTCGTTGCGGTTGAGAACAGCCTCCCGACGGTGTTCGAACTGGCCTTCGCCTTCTCGGCATGGTCGATGCCGGAGAACGTCCTCGCGAACTGCGGCGTCGATGCAGCAGCAGCGAAGAACGACATGTCCTTCAACGGACTCCGCGCACTCGGACTTTCACGCAAGCAAATCGACGTCCTCAACCGCACGATCTGCGGTACGCAGACGATCGAAGGTGCGCCACACCTCAAGGACGAGCACCTGCCCGTCTTCGACTGCGCGAACCGTTGCGGACCGCTCAGCGAGCGCTTCATCAAGCCAGAAGGTCACATCCGCATGATGGCTGCATCACAGCCGTTCGTCACGGGTGCGATCTCAAAGACCATCAATCTCCCCTCCGACGCGTCGGTTGAAGATATTGGCGCGTGCTACCGGCTCAGCTGGGAACTCGGCCTCAAGGCGAACGCGCTCTACCGCGACGGCTGCAAGCTTTCGCAGCCACTCTCGACCAAGAGCGACAAGAGCGAAGAGGACGACAAGAAGAACGACAAGTCCGAAACCTCGGCGAGCGTGGCTTCCATGCAGGAAGTCGCGACGAGCGCTGTTCAGAGCGAAACCGTGACGACGGCGGCCGAACAAGCTGAACTCGTTGCCGAGGCTTCGACGACAACGCTGACCGACATCGCCCTCGCAGGCGAGCCGGTTGTCGCGGATGTTCGCGAAATCGTCGTGGAACGCGTCGTTGAGCGGATCATCGAGCGTCCAATGCGTCGTCGGCTTGCCGACACGCGCGACTCGGTGACGCACAAGTTCAACGTTGCAGGCCACGAGGGTTACCTCATCGTTGGTCTTTACGACGACGGGCGTCCTGGTGAACTCTTCATCACGATGGCGAAGGAAGGTTCGACCATCGGCGGATTGATGGACTCGCTTGGTACTGCCATCTCGGTTGCTCTGCAGTACGGCGTGCCCGTCGAAAGCCTCGTCACGAAGTTCGCCCACCAGCGCTTCGAGCCAATGGGCATGACAACGAACGCCGACATTCCGTTCGCAAAGAGCCTTGTCGACTACATCTTCCGTTGGCTCGGCATGCAGTTCATCTCCGGCTACCGCGAGTTGAATGCACCGCGCCGACCCGGTTCGAGCGGTGGCGATCAGCCAAGCTCGCCAGAAGCAACTCGTGAGACCTCTCGCAAAGAAGCGACCATCACCACCATCAAGGAGGATGCCTCATGTGCCAACGGATCCGGCACGACGGTGAGCGGCTGGGCAGCGCGTCGCGAAGCGGCGATTTCGGCCACCGAAACGCGCGGCAACGGAGTCTCGGCCGCAACCGGCTTCTCGACCACGGCAACTACGACCACGACGGCGACAAGCCGTATTCCAGTGACCGAACTGCTGACCGAAACGATCACCGAGACAACCTTCTCGGAGAAGCGCACCATCGAAGCAGTCGCTTCGGTCGAGCGCATCGCGAAGACCGCCGTGAACACGTCGGTCGCAGCGAACGCGTTGGATGCCTCGAACGCTGCGCTCATGGGCGACGCTCCGGCATGCGACGTCTGCGGTTCGATCACAGTGCGCAATGGAACGTGCTACCGCTGCCTCAACTGCGGCAACAGCATGGGATGCAGCTGAATCGAGTTCTCTTCGCGGCTCCTCGGAGCGCGGAGGGACATGATGCAACTCGAAGAAGTTCGGGCCGACCTGATGGCGCGTCACTGCTTGATGCAGTCCGACCAACAGCGACCCGACCTCATCGAGCATGAAGTGATCGAGCATGACGCCCCGCTCTCCGATCGCCAGTCGAACCTGGCGAAAGGTCAACGGGGAGCAAGGAACGAGTTTCAACACAGCGAGTGCAGTTCCGCGACAGCGGCCACTGCATCCAGTGACCCATCACAACGCACGAAGGATGACCGCACGCATCCTTCGTGTCACCAGACGTGTGCGGATGAGGAACTTGAGGCGACAGGAAAGCAATTCCTGACGCGCGACAGGTGACACGCCACAGGAAGTGGCCAACAGGCCGGCACCCACCGCCGGCTCGAATGGAATGGAAGCCGAACAATGTGTCCCCTTTCGATCGGGTGTCTGCTGAGGACTCCGACACACCCGACCAAGACGTAGGACAGCACAGTGTTGCGAGCGGCGCGGAACATCCGCGGACGCTCGCGCTAGACAGGTAGGTTGGCGAGTGGATGGATCCTCCTCGCAACGACTGGGCGCGCACGGAGTTCGCAGAGCCCTTTCCCCGAATCGCGCGGCCTCACGCGCAGGACGGGTAACCGACTGATCGCACAGTGCTTCCGACCTTGCCACCACGACGGGGCCTCCCACGCGAAGGCCCCGCCTGCGCCCCCCGCGGATCCCACCTCCGCGGGGGGCAGCGTTTTTGAATCTGACAATTCCGGTCGCACATCGGACGGGGACAATTCGCGCGAGCTCTGCACGCGGATAGCCTCACGCGCACGACCTCGCCACCTCAGTGCGCGCTCGGTGCAGGCACGTCCTCACTCGATGCGCGTTCGTCCTCATTCAATGCGGTACCTTCTTCCGCATGCTTGAGACACCGATGTCGTCCCCGCTTACGCCACCAAGCTTGACCGAGAGTCATGTGATGGCACTCATGCTGTTCGGGCTCGCGCTCGGTCTTGCCTTAGGTCTTTCTGGCTGCGCATCTACTGAAACGAGTGAGGCTCCGTTGGACACCCGCTCTCAGGAACGCGACCTCTGGCACGCGAAACGTCTCGAATCCCTGGCCGCCGAAGATGGCTGGCTGACGCTTGTGGGCCTCGACTTTCTTGAGGAGGGCGAACACACGATTGGGTCTGCACCGACGTGTGCGCTTCGCTACCAAGGTGCAACGGCGCCGCAGTGCGGGGCCTTCATCGTGACTGGCAGCGATGCGTCCAAGAGCCAAGTCGCCTTTCGAGCCGATGTTGAGGGCATCACGATCGACGGCAAGAACGCGCACGGCGTTGTACCCCTCGTCGTCGATGATCAAGGAACTCCCTCCGTCGTACGGAACGGCACGCTCGCCATCACCGCGATCCGTCGCAACGGCGCACTCGCGTTGCGTGTGAAGGACAACGCGAGTCCGGCACGCACGAAGTTCCGCGGTATCGAACTCTTCTCGTTCGACGCATCACTCGTC
>JAIYCA010000055.1 GCA_027488265.1 Planctomycetaceae bacterium | reverse complement strand
TGACGGCGGCAACGAGCGTGTTGAACGAACCGTTCTTCGCAGCAACATCAACGATGGTGCCGTCGACCGGCAGAATCACGGTGTCAATGACGTGGATGACGCCGTTCGAGCACGCAACATCGGTTGCGACGACGTTCGCGCCATCGACCATGACCTTGCCTGCGTCGACCTTGATATCAACGCGCTGACCCTGCACGGTCGCGGCGTTCTTCAGCTTCACGACGTCGGCAGCCTTCACTGAGCCTGGCACAACGTGGTAGGTCAGGATCGCGGCGAGCTTCGCCTTGTTTTCTGGCTTCAAGAGCATCTCGAGCGTGCCCTTCGGGAGCTTCGCGAACGCTTCGTCGGTTGGGGCGAAGACCGTGAACGGTCCCTTGCCGTTGAGGGTGTCAACGAGTTCGGCCGCTTGCACTGCAGCAACGAGGGTCTTGAAGTTGCCAGCAGCAACCGCGGTTTCAACGATCGTGCCATCAGCGACCGGGACGGTCGCGACGTACGGGGCGGGAGCAGAGGCGAGGAGAGCGGCGGCGAAGATGGTCGAGAGCATGAGATTCCCTTGGAATTCCCGAGCGTGAATGACATCGCCGCGCCCACGCGGGCGTTCGCGAGATCCACCTGATCAACTCAGGAACTAAAATTCTTGAAAGTCGACGCGATGAGACTCATCACGTGCGCGCAAGATTCGTTGTGGTCACCCCTTTTGGATGCACAGTGCACAAAATTTCTTGCGTGCGCGTCGGGAGAGGGGATGGAGGTGAGAGTTTGGTGTGTGGAATCGCCGCGATCTTGCACGCGCGGCCGCATCCAGACCTACACCAAGGCATCGCTGTGGGCGCTGCCGCGCGGGTTCGTGATCACTGGTTGCGCGGGCGCGGAAATGTGCCACACTTCAGGGATGTCACCCCGCGTGACCAGTGCTCTTCTCCTTGCCCCCGTGCTTGCCCTCGGGCTCTCGCTCGCTCTCTGGGGCGCACTCGGTCGAGATCGTCCCCCGCATGGCGGCGCATCGTTTGAGAGCCCACGCGTGGAGCACATCTCTTTCGATCGCGAGATTCGGCCGATTTTGTCGGAGAAGTGTTACCACTGTCACGGGGTCGACAGCGCACAACGAAAGGGCGACCTTCGGCTCGACGAACGCGCAGCCGCGGTGTCGTCCGGCGCGATCGCCCCGTGGCAGCCGCAGCGAAGTGTGTTGGTCGAGCGGATTCGATCGACGGACGCGAGCAGCGTGATGCCGCCGCCGTCATCGCATCGGGCGCTCGACGAGCGTGAACGCGCGCTCCTCGAACGTTGGATCGCGCAAGGTGCGCGCTATGAGCCGCACTGGGCGTTTGTTCCTCCTCGCGCCACGCAGGCGCCTGATGATCGTCACCCGATCGATGACCTCATCGAGGCACGATTGAAGAAGGAAGACCTTCGATTCTCGCCGGAGGCCGATCGAGTGACGCTTTTACGTCGCGTGACGCTTGATTTGACGGGCCTCCCGCCATCAGAGGCTGAGGTCGATGCGTTTGTCGGTGACGAGCGAAGCGACGCGTACGAACGCGTGGTTGATCGACTGCTCGCGAGTCCGCGGTATGGCGAGAAGCAAGCGTTGCCGTGGTTGGATGCTGCGCGATATGCCGACTCGAACGGATTTCAGCAGGATGGCGACACGTTTCAATGGATGTGGCGCGACTGGCTCGTCGAAAGTTTGAATCGAGATGCTCCATACGACCAGCTCTCGACGGAGATGCTGGCGGGCGATCTGCTTCCGAACGCGAATGATCAGTCGCGCCTCGCGACTGCGTTCCTTCGCAATCATCTTTTGAATGGTGAGGGTGGCGCGATCCCCGAAGAAAATCGTTGGATCACGTTGTTCGATCGGGTCGACGCGACGGCGACGACGTGGCTGGGTTTGACGGTTTCGTGTGCCCAGTGCCACGATCACAAGTACGACCCCATCACGCAGCGCGATTACTACGCGTTGCTCGACGCGTTCAATCGCGTTCCGGAATCCGGCATTGTCGATCACTCGGATGGGAGGTTTCGCCTTGCGCGACCTTGGATCGAGCCCGCGAATGAAGCCCAACGACGTCGACGTGGTGAACTCGAGTCTGCAGTGGAGGCCGCGGTGGCAGGAGCGGCGGGGGCCTCGGATCAAACGGCACCTGAACGCGATCGCGCGAAAGCTGAACTCGATCGATTTATGCGCGAGGAGTGGCCGCGCGTGATGACGATGTCGGATGATGCGCCGCGCGAGACGCGTGTTCTTTCGCGCGGTGAGTACTTGTCGCCAATGGAGCGTGTGACATTCGCGACGCCTGCGTTCCTCCCCGCGCTTCCTGAAAATGCGCCGCAGAATCGACTTGGACTGGCGCGCTGGCTCTTCGACGAGGCGAATCCGCTTACCGCCCGCGTTGCGGTGAATCGCGCGTGGCAGACATTCTTCGGTGAAGGACTCGTTCGGACACCGGAAGACTTCGGCGTCCAAGGAGATCGGCCGATCCATCAGGATGTTCTCGACACGCTTGCGGTGCGACTCCGCGAGGATGGTTGGAGCATCAAGCGATTGCATCGGCTGATCGTCACGAGTCGCGCGTATCGGCAGTCGAGCGTGGTGGAAGAGGCGCTGCTTGAGCGCGATCCTGAGATTCGCTTGCTCGCGCGCGCGCCGCGATTTCGCTTGCCAGCGATGGTCTTGCGTGATGTCGCGCTCGCAACCAGCGGCCTTCTTGTCGAGCGAGTCGGTGGCGCGCCGGTCTATCCGGTGCAACCCGCGAATGTGTGGGAGCCGTTGGCGATCACGAAAGAACGCGATTTCACGTATCCGACGTCATCGGGCGATGACGCGCATCGCCGCAGTCTCTACACCTTCTGGCGCCGGACGATCGCACCCGCGAACATGTTTGATGCCTCGCAGCGACAGCGCTGTACAGCGCGCGTTGCGGTGACGACTTCGCCGCTGCATGCGCTCACGATGCTGAACGACCCGACGTGGACCGAGGCGGCGCGGGCTCTCGCGGTGCGGGTGTCGGCGGAGTCACCAAGCGATGGCGCGCGAGTCGCGCGTGCGTTCCAACTGGTGACGGGCCGCTTGCCGAGCGACAGCGAAGTTGAGAAGTTGGTGATGCTCCTCGAAGAGCAGCGCGCGCAACTTTCTCGCGCGACCGACGGAACGGATGCAACGTCACGTGCTGCCGATGCTGGTCTCGCAGCGGTGTGTCTTGCGATATTGAATCTTGATGAGGCGATGACCCGTGAATGACGCTGCGCACAGCGATCTCCTCTTGAACACACCGCGCTCGGAGGGCGAGGGGTCGTCGCCCATCGACACCACGCGACGCCACTTCTTGCGCTCGTCTTTCCATGGGATCGGCGGCATCGCGCTGGCATCGCTCATCTCGCGTGAAGCGGCGGGTGGTGTATCGAGCGCGCGAATTGCGAGCGCCGACACGAATGGCCTCGCAGATCTTCCGCACTTCGCCGCACGGGCGAAGCGGATCATCTGTCTTTGGCAGGGCGGTGGTCCGTCACACGTCGATCTCTTTGATCCGAAGCCCGCGCTCGTGCGTCACGCCGGTACCGACATCCCCGAATCGATCCGAGGCGCGACGCGCCTCTCCACGATGTCGTCTGGATACGCGAAGTGGCCAGCCCTTCCAGCGATTCAGCCATTTCGCAAGTGTGGAGCGTCGGGAACTGAGATCAGTGAACTCCTTCCTCATATTGGCGGGATCGCCGACGAACTCTGCCTCGTTCGCTCGATGCACACGGAGGCTGTGAACCACTCTCCCGGCGTGACGTTCTTCATGACCGGATCGCAGCAGCCGGGGCGACCAGCAATGGGCTCATGGCTTGCGTACGGACTTGGCACCGCGTGCGATGAGCTGCCTAGTTTCGTGGTGCTGACCTCGTCTGATCGTGAGAAGAGTTGCGGCCAACTCTTCTATGAGCACTACTGGTCGAATGGGTTTTTGCCGGGTCGACATCAAGGGGTTCGATTTCGTCCGGGCGCCGATCCGGTGCCGTATCTCTCGAACCCCGACGGTGTGTCGCGCGAGTCACGGCGTGCGCTCCTCGCGGGGATCGCAGACCTCAACCGGCTGCGCGCAGCGACGACGGGCCATCACGCCGCGATCGATACGCGCGTGGCGCAGTATGAGATGGCATTTCGCATGCAGGCGAGTGTTCCAGACCTCCTTGATTTTTCAAACGAGCCGAAGTCGGTCATCGAGATGTATGGTCCCGACGCGTTGCTTCCAGGCACCTATGCGAACAACTGTCTCATCGCGCGGCGTCTTGCCGAACGCGGCGTGCGTTTCGTGCAATTGATGCATTCAGGTTGGGATCAGCATGGAAACCTCCATTCGCATCTTGCGGTGCAGTGCCGTGATACCGATCAGGCGAGCGCGGCACTTGTGCGTGATTTGAAGCAGCGAGGACTTCTTGAAGACACGCTCGTGCTCTGGTGCGGCGAATTTGGTCGTACGCCTTTCGGGCAAGGAGATGCCGCGAATCCGACAGGACGTGATCACTTCGGTCGCGCATACTCGATGTGGATGGCCGGCGGCGGTGTACGCGCGGGACATGTCCACGGCGCGACCGACGACTTCGGTTGGAACATCGCTCGTGACCCAGTCCATGTGCACGACATGCAGGCGACGATTTTGCGTCTCTGCGGCATCGATCACGAACGCCTGACCTATCGGCATCAGGGCCGGCAATACCGACTGACCGATGTGCACGGCAAGGTGGTCGATGGTGTGATCGCCTGAGTGGTTAAACGATCAAGCGATCGGCGCTTGGCGCCAAATACGCAAGCACGCCTTCGATAAACGCGTTCTCGTCCGCGTCACGTCATCCCCAGTTCGAGAGCAAGATCGCGAGATCCTGCGCGTCGACCGTGCCATCGTTGTCGAGATCGGCAATCGGGCTCGGTGTCATCCACGCGCTGAGAAGAATCGCGAGGTCCGCGCCTGCCACGATGCCATCGCGATCGAGATCGGCGATGTTGGTCGGGGTGGGTGGGATAAACGTGATTTCTAGGCGTGGACGGAGGAGCGCATTGCCTGACTCGCTCGTCCAAATCTCGATGCCGTCATCGTTGCCGCTGATGATCTGTGGCAGAATCGCGATGCCGTAGTTGGGAGCTCCCGCAGCCCATGCCGCCACTGTCGACGTGAGATCCAAGCGGCGCATTGTCTCGGTGTTCGGTGCGTTGTCACCGAGGAACTGCGCCACAGCGGGTTGAAGGTCTGCCCCGACGGTGAGGCCACCGGCAAGCGAGTTCCACGTGGAATTCTCGTCCCACGGGCGGATCACCGGATGCACGTAGAAGACTGGGTTGAAAAGCGGAGTGTCGATGTCGTCCGCGATATCGAGAACGAGCGTCGCCTTGACGATCGTCGAGCCAGCGGGCACGCCGTTCGCGCCAATCGCATCGTCGAAGCGAATCAGACCTTGTCCGCGATAGTCAGTGAAGAGCGAGTTGGCGGTGTCGTCATCCACCCAACGTGTGTTGTTGTTGCCGTAACTCGTGTTCGGATTGTCTTGGCTGACCCACGTGTCCTGTGTTCCGGCGTATCCGGCGATTCCTTGCTGGAACGCCTTGAATTGCGTCCCTTCGGGGAGTCGGTAGTCGTCGAAGACAACCGGAAGATTGAAATCGCTTTCTGGCGCGGTTCGAATCGCTTGAAGCGTCGGCGAGTAGGTATCGACGTCGATGACGTTCGCGAACGTGTCGAACCGCATGATGCGCATCCAGCCGTCGCCGCCATTCGGGTCATCTTGGTAGTCCGCAAGAACTTCGTGCACAGGCTTTCCGACGACGTTCGTCGACACCTGTCGGAACTCCTCGTGGAAGTGGCCGCACGTGACAAGGAAGACATTCGTATTCCGCTTCACGACCCACTGGAAGAAGTTCTCCGCCTGAATGCCGTTCGGGTTGTAGAGCCCTTCGACGGTGTACCAAATGGCTGGATAGCGGCCGGATGGCACGACAGGCACGCCACTTGTGTAGTCCTCTGCGTCCTGCAAGTAGCGGTGGGTCGT
>JAIYCA010000206.1 GCA_027488265.1 Planctomycetaceae bacterium | reverse complement strand
GCCGCGGGTGAAGATCGACAACTCGTTCGAGCCTTGCTCTACCGCGAGAATGACCGAGCCGCCTGGAAGACCTGCGGTATTGATGCCTGGGGTGACGTTGTCACCGTTGAGGGTTTGAACGCCCGTTGGGTTTCCGGTGGAGTTGCCTGGGGTGCCGAAAATCGGCCATGGCGCGGCACCACATGCATCGGCGGATGGCGCAGAGGTGGTTGGACCAGCCTTCCACTGGAGGCGGACGCCAACGATGGGGCATCCGTCGGCATCGCCGAAGGGGATATTGACGTCGGAGTATTGCTCAAACGCTGGATCGGGTGGCACTGGCTGCACGAAAGGCCGACGCACGTCTGTGACGTAGAAGTCGGTCATCGTCACTTGGTTGAGCGGAGTCTGCTGTGGTCCGAATGGCGTGATGACGTCGACGACCACTTGGCGCCAACCGTCGCTGGTGACCCAAGCCGAACCCTCGAAACGCGGCGCAGGCGCGGTTTCGTTGGTGTCGTAGACGGCCCGCATGTAATAGCGGTACGCAGTCGCTTGGAGCGTTGGGGTCCATGGAGAACCGCTTGGGCCCGTTGGCGGACCCGCGCCGGGCGGAAGCAGATCCGCGAGCGCCACGGGTGGTGTCGTGAGGTCTGGGTCACCATCTGGGGTAACACCCCAGTTCGGACCAAGGCCTTGGAGGTAGGGCCATGGGTAGGCTGGATCCGGCGCCGGCGGCGCAGGTGGCTGATAGGCACCGAACTCAAAGGTTCGATAGGGCGTCGTCGCGAGCGTTGGGTTTCGATTGACCTGGTCGCAGAACGAGGTTGGTGGACTCGTCGGGTTGAACGGAACCATCCACGCGGCAACATCACCCGTACGGAGCGAGATACGTACGAACTCGTAGTACTTCAGGTCGTCGCTCACACCAGGTGGGGTGACCCACGTCAACTCGACGTAGCCAGGATTCGCACCGGCGTTCGTCTTGTTGATCGGTGTCGCGTTGAATTCGGTCGGGGCTTCTTGCGCGAGGGCATCAGCGCCCACCATGCATGAAGAGCCCACGAAGCCAACCAATGCCGTGACCGCCAAGGCAGACATGTTCTCGGGTCGCACGGCCCGAAGAACTGAACGACCCATTGGGGCGAGAAGTGAACTGAGATATCGAGAGATGGCCATGGTCAGAGAGATCCTTGCCGGTGTCGAGCCAACACGTGATCAAAACTTCGGTCGGGACGTGTCACAGAAATCGGTTGATCGAAATCAGTCTTTCAAATCAGTCCTTCAAATGAGCCCCTCAAATCAGGGAGCCTGAAGGACATTGTTCACTTCGACACGAATGAGGTCGTGCCAAACTTGGTGCTTGAGGACCAAGCCAATGCCGCAGGTGTAGACACGCATTTCGATGCGGTTGGTTCCAGGCTGAATGAATTCGGTCAGGTCAAAGGAATCAGGAACCGCGAAGTAGTAATCCGCTGCTCCAACGGTGAGGAACGGATCGCCAACCGTGAGTGGCAATGGCATGTAGCGGCCGCTGACCCAGTTCTTCGCGAACCCGCCGATATAGACACCAGCGCGGGTCGCGCGGCTGGTGGTGCGCAAGCCGAGAGTCTTTGGCGTTTCCTCTTCGGTCGTGAGGTTCGCTTGGACATCGGTCGTTTGGCCGCTTGCCACGTAGGCAAGTCCAGCCACGCTCGAGCCCGCGTTCTTCGGCACCGACTCAATGCGGAGGTAGTTCTCGTCAGCCGACTTGATGAGGAACGAGTTCCAGAAGTAACCAACTGGACGGGTTCCGGTGTGAATCACAATGTCGGTGAGATTGCCGTCGGCGAATGGCGTCGAGAGGATCTGCGGACCGGTTTGCGTGAGGTTTGGCCACGAACCGACGGCTCCGCCACCAGAATCAGCGGGGCACTGATCGAAGTTGAAGAGCGGATTCGTCAGGAGCGCGCGGAGCGTTCGCGGCGCAAGCGGGGAACCATAGAACTGACGCGACGCAGCCTGCGCGGAGGCGATGACACCGGTGATGATCGCAGCCGAAGCCGAGGTGCCACCGAAGTTTTGGGTGTAGCTGCGGAGCTTGTCGACCTGCAACTCAGGAGTCGGACCAGTCGACGGCGCATCGTTGATGCCGTTGAAGAGCCAGTTCGACGGATTGGCGACCAGCGCATTCATGTGGGTGACCGAGTAACCCGCCGTTGGGATGTAGTCGCCCGGGGCGTTGAGGTCGACCGTCGAATCTTCCGAGCCATCGGGACCCGTGAAGTTGCTGAACTTCCAACGGACTGGATTGATGGTCACGTCGAAGATGTTCTGTTCGCAGCCGGTGAGTCCTGGCGGGTTGAAGTTGTAGGTCTTGCCGCCAAGGGAGGCCTGTGGGCCTTGTTCCACTTCTCCCGCGATTTCGGCGGAGTTCGTTTGGGCAACGACGTTGCCAGTGCGCGCTGCACCGACGAGGATCGCGCCGCTATCGCCGAAGCCAAGAATCGGTCCGCCACCCAATTGGTCTCCACCTGCAGCGACAACCGCAGTGATACCGAGATCAGAGGCGAGTGCGATCAGCACCGCGAAGCCGAGATCGCTCGTCACGGGTTGGTAGTTGCCGGTGAAGTACGGGTAGCCTGCGGTGAAACCCCATGAGAAGTTCATGACATCGCCCGCTTGGAAATCTTCCAACGCGGAGACAACGGCGTTCTGTGCACGCGAGCCCTCTTCCACCGACACGATTGGATAGAAGTAGCCCTGCGCGTTCGGAACCGGACCACTGACGCCGAAGCCGTTGTCGGCCGCGAAGAGAACGCCGAGGACGTTCGTGCCGTGCATGGCGGAAATCGCGCCCTGTTCGAGCAGATACGCCGTCTGATTCTCTTCGGCTTGAATCACGCGAGGCGTCTTCAGCAGTGGGCCGTCAAACGGACGAAGCGGGTTGTCGGCCGGGCCTGACAGAATGAACTCTTCGTGGTTGAGGAAGGCCGACGTTTCGAGCACGCCGATCTTGATGCCACCTGCATAGACGTTCGGATTCGGTGAGCCGGGCTTGCCACCCGCACCTTGGTAGGTGTTCCACACGAAGTCTTGGAAGGTCTTGAGTTCTTCGAAAGCAATACCGTTGCCCGACATGCCGAGCATTTCACCGTAGAAACCGGTGCGATAAGGCACGATGCCAGCCCAGCGCTCTGAGGTGCCAGTCTGAATATCAACTGGAAGGAGCGTGTCGGCGCGGGGCTGCGTCTGGTTGTAGAACTGCATGCCCTGATTGCCGCCGATGACGCCCGTACCTGGGTACGGGATGTTCTCAGCGACGAGGTTCGGAGACGTCTCTGTCGTGATGTCGGGGCGGGCACACTCTGTGAAAGAGTTCGATGCCGCGAGGATCACGCACGTCTCGTCCCAGCCTTGCTCACAGCAAGAAGGGTCGAAGGTGCAAACTTGGAAGCAGCAACCTGGGCGGCTGCAACCAAACTGGCCGTGCGGCAGGAAGCAATCGTTGTCTTGCAAGTTGTAGT